>JAFOJR010000014.1 GCA_017420125.1 Oscillospiraceae bacterium
CAAGGGGTTCTCAATATGAACGCCTGTATAGCATATACGGAGCAGGAAAATCCATATTTGACCAATGGAAGTGTGGCATTCCACAAAAAAATGGGTTTTTCTCTGGTGGGACAGTTTCACCAATGCGGGTATAAGTTTCGTCAATGGTACGATATGGTCTGGATGGAAAAGCACATTGGAAAACATCTTGAAACGCCGCAAGCTGTCCGAAAAGTGAACGAAATTACAGACAGATGATAAAGCAATGCCTTTTAGATGCGCTTCTTTTTTGTTTTAGTTGGCTTTTTTAATTAAATTAGCAGCAACGTTTGTTTCAATGATTTCAAACTTTAATACTTAAATAAACGCCAAACCCATCGCAGCGCAAAGAAAAAACCTACAACTGCAATAGTTGTAGGTTTTTTCTTTGATTGGTCGGAGTGTCGGGATTTGAACCCGAGGCCTCTTGGTCCCGAACCAAGCGCGATACCAAGCTTCGCCACACCCCGAAGATTTCATGCCTATATAGTATAAAAATAAACAAGGTCTTTGTCAAGTGTTTTTCAATGGAATTTGGGAAATAAAAACCAGATTTTTGCACATACTCCCTTATAGAAACGCATATATTGGGACAAGTAGGGAACCGGAAAGGAAGTGTGTGTTATGGAATCATTGGAACAAAGACCAGGGCGAAACAGTCATCGAGCCAGAAGCATGCAATCCCGGCGCAGCGGGAAAATGGAGCGAAGGGAAAAAAAGCGCTTGATGCAGCTGTTTAGCTGTATTTTTTTATTTGCCATTGTCTTTTTTGGAAAACAGTTTTTACCTTGGGATGAAACTGTTATTGGGCAAGCTGTTTCCAGTGCGTTGGGACAGACGATAGATTTCAAAGCCGCCTTTTCTGCATTAGGCGAGTCTATTTCAGACGGTGAGCCTCTCGCTGCAGCGCTAAATCAGGTTTATTTGGCCGTATTTCATCCAGAGAAAATGAAAGAAGAATCGGTATCACTCCACGGGTTGGCGGCTGCGGAAGTGGAATTTTTATCAAAAACATTTGAAAAAGGCGCAGAAGCCGCCGCGCAGCATCAACTTAATCTGCAAAGAAAAGGCACAGAAAAAGCAGAAATTACGTCAGGAGCTCAGGCAACAACTGCCGTATCTGTGCCTTCGCCGGGAACCGGAACAGAAATGACAATTGAAAAATCTTCTGCGCCGACAGCCACAGCAGAACCGTCTCCTGCTGTTACTCCTGCGCCAACGCCGGTTCCTTCCCCTGTGGAGAAAGAGAATCCTTCTCCACAGGGGATTGCCGAAGTAAATGATGCGGGGCAAGCTCTCCCGGAAAAAACCAGCATGAAGAAAGCGGCGCTGACTTTTTCTTATATCACGCCGGTGAGTGGGAATGCGTCTTCTGAATTTGGCTATCGAAGTCACCCCGTTGACGGTGAATATAAGTTCCATTACGGATTGGATATTGCAGCTGCACAGGGAGCGGAAATCAAAGCGTTTGCAGATGGAACGGTGGATTATGTAGGACAAAGTGCTGCCTATGGGAATTACACCAGATTGAGTCATGCCGGCGGGATCACATCATTCTATGCCCATTGCAGCAAGGTGCTTGTAAAAAAGGGGCAGACGGTAAAAAAAGGGGATTTGATTGCACTGGTGGGAGACACAGGGAATGCAACAGGGCCGCACCTGCATCTGGAGATCAAAAAAGACGGCGTTTTTTTAAATCCGCACTATTATGTAGATGTCCAATAAAGAAATAATCGAGGGAAGGAGATTGGAGTGAAAGAAAGGCGACGGATGAGAGTGAGTGTCAGCCCCGGTTTTCTTTTGGCATTATCAATATTATATTATTTGGATCGGCAGAGAATTCTCCTATGGCTTTTGCCAGGATGTCTACTACATGAAGCGGCCCATTGGGCCGCTTTGCATTGGGCAGGCGGGAAAGTGGCTGCACTGCGCGTGACGATTTCCGGTGTCTCAATGGAACTGCGCCGTCCGGGTATCATTTTGTCCTATCCAAAAGAACTGGCCATCGTACTGGCAGGACCGGCAGCCAATTTGCTTTGCATGGGAGTTGCTGCATTCATTGGACGCTGGATAACAGCTCCGGCACTTTATCTGCTTTCCGGACTGAATTTAGGATTGGCGCTTTGGAACCTCCTTCCCGCCGCACCTTTGGATGGGGGGCGAACTCTGTACCTGTTTTTGTCTTGGCTGATTTCTCCTGGTTTTGCAGATGTTTTATTGCAGCTAACGACTTTTTTGACGGCGCTTATCATGATTATTCTAGGGGGCTATGCCATTGGACACGGTGGGGGTTTTACGTTATTAACCACTGGCCTTTGGTTGCTGTTTCAAGTTTCGGGTTGGAGAAAAGGACTTGTCAATCGAGCACTTTCGGTATAAAATGAACGGGACTTCGGGGGTTTAAAAGGCTGCCAGCGAAACAGGGAGAGAGCAATGGAGAAAAAGCTAGAGCGTATTTTACAGCAGGTGGAGAAACCGGCCCGTTATACCGGCGGAGAATACAATCAAGTTGTAAAAGAAAAAAACAAGGTTGACATACGGTTTGCATTTTGTTTTCCGGATACATATGAGATTGGAATGTCGAATCTGGGCCTGCGTATTTTATATGGCGTTCTTAATGAAATGGAAAAGGTTTGGTGCGAGCGGGTATTTGCTCCATGGGGCGATATGGAAGAAAAATTGCGCCATGCCCAGTTGCCGTTGTATGCTTTGGAAAGCGGCGACCCAATTGGGATGTTTGATATTGTTGGATTTTCCCTGGGATATGAGATGTCCTACAGCAATGTGCTGAATATACTGGACTTGGGGCAGATCCCCCTGCGGAC
>JAFOJR010000015.1 GCA_017420125.1 Oscillospiraceae bacterium
CATCCACCCAGTAAGTAGTGGCCAAGAGTCCACGGGAAGGCTGATTGGGATCAGAGTGTACCAAGTGGCCGAAAATCAGATATTTTCGCTCCGCCAGAGACACCAGCTCCGGGCATTCTGTTTTCCCTTCCATCAGCCAGCGGGAAGAAAAAGAAGGGACGGAGTTGGTGATCTTGGTGTCAAACATATGTTCTCGTTCGCCGGAGATCTGCAGGAACCGTTCGTTGCTCCAAATGACTTCTTCCGTTTCCGGATTAAAAATGACCATGGGAAGAGGTGCGTTTAAAACAGTGTCTTTGGTGGCAGTGTCCACATCATAGGTGATGTCTTCGATATATTGAAGGATCTGCCGCTGACGGTGGATATCCGTAATCCGAAAATGCAGGTATAAACCCAAGACAACGGCTCCTTCCACGGCCGCAACGATATAGTTAAAAAATAAAGAAACGATGGCGAACGCCAGCAGGAAAAAGAAATAGAGCCGGATGCGTGGTTCAAGCAGGCGGGAAATCTTTTTTTTGTTCATACCGGCGCCTCCCATGTGAAAGTTCAATGATGGCAGCCCGGATAAAGAATAGAGCGGGGCTGCGCGACTCTGAAGGAAAACAGAACACAGAGTAAAGATACTACATTATATCAAAAAAGGAACAAAAAGGCAAGAAAGACAGAGAAGGTTGTATGCACAACAACGCAGTGCCTCCGGTGCTTCACGCCGTCCTTGCGGAGCAGAGAGGAATTTGTTATAATAAAAACAGTCAGTCAGTGAGGAGGAAACAGGAGGGAAATATGAAAAAACAAACGATTTTGCGGTGCTTTTTGGGATTTGTGGTCAGCATCTGCCTGGTGATTTCCGGATGCACTTTGGGGTATACCTTATCCCAAGGAACATATGCTGCGAAAAAAACAGAAAATACGCTGACCCAACCTACTGTTACATTCGATTTAACAGAGCAGACATTTACTTTTTTCTATGATCCGCTGTCCTCCGATATCCCTTCCGGGACGATTGAAGTCCACGGAAACAGAGTGACAGCTAAAACAGAAGACGGGGACCGAACCTATCGGTTTGAAATTATAGACAGCGAAACCATCCGTTTTGTGCAGAACGGGTCCTCCCCTGTTGTGACGGTAGAAGGGAAATATCCGGTATCCGATGGAATGGAATTTCATCTGGAGACAAATTTTTAAGCAAAAAGCAGTGTATCGGTTCGATTAATTTGTAAACGGACCAGAACGCCAGTGGCATGCTCTGCAGCGGGATTTCGTTTTCTGCCCAAAGTTTTGAAAAGCAGGCTGTAAAAACCGGAGGGAAATCGGGCAACTTTCATACGGAAGAGGTTGCGTTTTTGGGCAGCAGAGGATATACTAAGACCAGTAATTGTTTTCAGCAGCCAGAAGAATCGTGGCCGCACCAACGATGAGGAATGCAAATGACGGTTCTCTCTATCCAAAGAGCCGTGCAAAACAGGGCGGAGAAAGGATGAAGTCCAATGGAACAAAATCAAATACAAGACCAAATGGATCCTCTGTCCGCCCGGGAGGCGCAATATCGATGGATGCTGCAGATGGGCGCACAGGAGTTGCGGGCATATTTAGAAAATATGCTTCACGAAAATCCAATGCTGGAATTGGAAGAATCCGGCCAGCAGCAGGAAGAAGATGAAACCAAGCGGAAACTGGAATGGCTGGAAACGGCAGATGCCCAAAATAAACCGTATTATGAATGGGACGCAGGGGAGTCCGGCGATCCGATGTCGAATTATGGCGCTGTGCGCGAAGAAGAAAATCTGGCGTTTTATTTGGAGGCCCAGCTTCGTATGCTGGACTTGCCGGATCAGGTAAAGCGTATGGCCAGATATCTCATTGGGAATCTGGATGACAATGGATATCTGCAGGAATCTCCAGCAGAACTGGCCCAGGATTTGAATGTCTCTCAGAAAACAGTGGAGAAAGCGTTACATGTGGTGCGGTCTTTGGAACCGGCAGGTGTGGGTGCTTCCGACCTGCAGGACTGTTTGCGGCTTCAACTGGTGCGGCGGGGCGAAAAAGAAAGTTCGCTGGCGGTGCAGATTGTAATCAACTATCTGGCTGCTGTGGCAGAGCGGAATATGCCGTTTCTCATACGCCACTTTAATGCGGGGGAAGAAGAAGTGGAAGAAGCCTGTCAGAAGATTCGTTCGCTGAATCCCCGACCCGGCGCAGAATTTTCCAAGCGACAAAATTTAGCGTATTTGGATCCGGATGTATTTGTGGTGAAGTTTCCCGGTCATTTTGAGATTTTAACCAATGAATATTTTTTCCCTGTGTTGCGTATCAGCGAGGAATATCGAAATTTGCTGCGGCAGACGGATGACAAAGAAGCAAGGGACTATCTGGCAGCCAGAATGCGCCAGGCTCAGTGGGTGATTTTGGGTATGGAACGGCGCAGAGCGGCGTTGCTTGCCTGCACCCAAGCGATTTTGACGGTACAAACCCAATTTTTCCAAAAAGGGCCGGGAAATTTAGTTCCCTTTGCCCTCCAGGAAGCGGCGGCCCGTCTCTCCATATCAAAAGAAGAAATGGAGCAAACGGTTCGGGATAAATATTTACAATGCAGCAGCGGCGTATATCCATTCAGTTACTTTTTCCCACGAGTGAAATAGGAGAATGTGGAATGCGCTATCAAACCGTGTTATTTGATTTGGATTATACGCTGGGAGATGCATCCAGCGGAATTTTGACCTGTTTCCGCCACGTGCTTTCCGAGATGAACTACCCATTGGTATCGGACGACGTCCTTCGGCACACCATTGGGAATACGCTGGAAGACAGTTTCACTATTGTAACGGGAGAGTCTGCGCCGGAACGGCGGGAACTGTTCTGCACTTTATATATGCAAAAGGCCGATACGGTCATGACCCATGCGCTGCACCTGTATCCGCAGACACTGCCACTGTTGGAAGCACTTCAGGCAGCAGGCTGCCGAATGGCAGTGGTCAGCACCCGGCCAGTGCGGCGGTTGGAACAAATGCTGCAGACTGCCGGAATTCGTTCATTTTTCCATGTTTTGATAGGAGTGGACAGTGTAACAAATCCCAAACCAGATCCGTCGGCACTTTTGCTGGCGATGGAACACTGCGGTGCCGCGCGGAAAGGAACGCTTTATTTGGGAGATACGGTGATCGATGCAGAGGCAGCCAAAAACGCAGGGATAGATTTTGTCGCAGTGACCACCGGCATGACGCCGAAAGAAATGTTTGATGATTTTCCGACCCGGCTGGTGGCAGAGCATCTGGGACAGGTGAAGGAATGGATGTGTGACGAAGCCTGCCTGAGGAAGTAAACTTAAAATAAAAAAGATAATTTTTAAAAGACAAAAACGGCATATGCTGTTTTTGTCTTTTTTTGTCCTTTCGATTTGAATAAAAAAAGAAGAAAATATCATTACTCTTTATATAAAAATTCAATAAAATTATTGACAAGAGGAGCGGGACATGGTATACTTCACGTACGCTAATAATTAGTATACAAAATATTCGCAAACCTAAAATGTGCGACGCGATTTATTTGTCTGAAAACAGACAGATTCCAAATGAAATCTCACTTTTGCAGTGCGCGTTCCCATGCAAAAGTAAAGTTAATAAAAAATATATTTAAAAGAGAGATTAGAGAGGCCGGGATGGGGACTCATCACGGTCGGGAAAGGAGAACCTTATGCCAAATTATCAGGAACTGTATCAGCAGAAGCTGACCTCTCCGGAAGAAGCCGTCAAAGTAGTCAAAAGTGGCGACTGGGTAGATTACACTTGGTGCACAAACCATCCCATTGCCTTGGACCGTGCTTTAGCGGCCCGGAAAGATGAACTGTATGACGTGAAAGTGCGGGGCGGCGTGACCATGTGGATGCCGGAAATTGCCAAAGCGGAAGATGCAGGAGATCATTTCACCTGGCATTCCTGGCACTGCACTGGCGTTGACCGGAAAGTAATTGGCAAGGGAATGGGCTATTTCAGCCCCATGCGTTATTCTGAATTACCCCGTTTTTATCGTGAAAATTTAGATCCTGTTGACGTAGCCATGCTTCAGACCACTCCTATGGATGCACACGGCAACTTTAATTTCGGTTTGGCAACCTCCCATATTGCAGATGTTCTGGCCCGTGCCAAATGTATTATTGTAGAAGTCAATGAAAATATGCCTTGGGTTAACGGTCTCACCGGAACGGAAATCAACATTCAGGATGTCACCATGGTAGTAGAAGGGGACCACCCTGAAGTGGCGCAGTTGGGTGCTGGCGCCCCGCCCACGGAAGTGGACCGGGCTGTAGCCGATCTGGTTGTGCCCCAAATTCCAAATGGCGCCTGCCTCCAGCTTGGCATCGGCGGTATGCCCAATACCATTGGCGCGATGATTGCGGAGTCTGATCTAAAAGATTTGTCTGTCCACACGGAAATGTATGTGGATGCCTTTGTAGATATTGCAATGGCGGGGAAAATCACCGGCCGCTGCAAGAACTTGGATAAAGGACGTCAGGTCTTTGCATTTGCCGCAGGCACCAAAAAGATGTACGACTATGTACGGGAGAACCCGGACGTAATGGGCGCTCCTGTGGATTATACCAACGATGTACACGTCATTTCTCAGATTGATAACTTTGTTTCCATTAACAATGCCATCGATGTGGACTTGTTTGGCCAGGTGAATGCCGAGTCTGCCGGTATTAAGCATATTTCCGGTACCGGCGGTCAGTTGGACTTTGCCATGGGCGCATATCTGTCCAAAGGTGGTAAGAGCTTTATTTGTCTGTCTTCTACCGTCACCGGGAAAGACGGTGTTGTGAAGAGCCGTATTGTTCCCACATTGACGCCCGGTTCTATCGCCACAGATCCCCGTTCCTGTGTCCAGTATCTGGTAACGGAATATGGTATGATCAATCTCAAGGGTCTGTCCACATGGGAGCGTACTGAAGCACTGATCAGCATTGCCCATCCGGATTTCCGGGATCAGCTGATTCAGGAAGCGGAAAAAATGCATATTTGGCGCCGCAGCAATAAGAGATAAGGTGGGCTTTGCCTTTTCCATATGATGATAAAGCCGTGTTAGAATAAAACGCGGTATTTCGCGACAACGATAACTACTTAATATATGTATAAATAACAGAATACCCAGCAGTGATTTTTGTTTTTTCAAAAAATATTCTCTCATCCCTTTTACGCACTGGCCAAAAGAATTTCTTTTGGCCAGTGCGTTGTTTTTTTTTGTGCGACATGATATGATGATTCACAAAAGGAGGACCGGATCATGCAGGAAATCAAAGAATGGCTGCAAACAGACGTGGGGTCAGTGGTTCGAATCATTTTATATATAATAATTGTTGCCGCTGTAACATGGATTGCAGCTATGATTGCAAAAAAACTGTTTCGCAAGTGGGTGAGCATGCACGAAAAGCGAGGCAGTAAAGAACTGGTCATCACTTTTCTCACCATACTCCGACGCATTGTAGTGGGATTGATTTATTTCGGTGGTGTGATGGCTATTGTGAGCCAGGTGCCGGGGCTGAACAAAATTGCAACCTCGCTTCTGGCTGGTTCGGGAATCGTGGCAGTTGCGCTCAGTGTTGCGGCACAGGCCTCTGTGGGAAATTTGGTCAGTGGTGTGCTGATCAACCTGTTTAAACCGTTTCAGGTGGGTGATATGATTCGGTATTTGGATCAGGATATTTTTGGACGTGTAGAAGAAATTACATTACGGCACACCGTTATCCGCACATTGGAAAATAAGCGGCTGATTATCCCTAACAGTACAATGAATACGGAAGTGATTGAAAATGACAGCTATGGCAGCACGGTGATTTGCCTGTTTTTGGATTTGGAAGTTTCGTATGAGTC
>JAFOJR010000016.1 GCA_017420125.1 Oscillospiraceae bacterium
AAAATGAGCGAAACATGTAACCATCAGTGCGGAACCTGTAGCCAAACCTGCAGCGAGAGAAAGCCAGATTCCCTTTTGGAATCTTCAAATGAACTGAGCCGGGTAAAAAAGGTAATAGCGGTCATGAGCGGCAAAGGCGGTGTGGGGAAATCGCTGGTGACAGCGCTGTTGGCTGTTCTGATGCAGCGCAGAGGAAAGCAAACGGCTGTTATGGATGCGGATATCACGGGGCCGTCCATTCCCAAACTGTTTGGTGTTCATAAAAAGGCTGTGGGAACGGATGTGGGTATTTTCCCCATCAAAAGTGAAATGGGAACGGAACTGATGTCGATCAACTTACTGGTGGAGAACGAATCAGATCCCGTGATTTGGCGCGGTCCGGTCATTGCCAGCATGGTGAAGCAATTCTGGACAGATGTGATTTGGAATGATGTGGACTATATGTTTATCGATATGCCGCCGGGAACCGGTGATGTCCCGCTGACCGTATTCCAGTCTATTCCGGTAGATGGAGTAATTGTCGTGACATCTCCCCAGGAGCTGGTTTCCATGATTGTGGAAAAATCTGTGAAAATGGCGGAAAAGATGGAAATTCCCATTTTGGGCATTGTAGAAAACATGAGCTTTTTGCAATGTGATGAATGCGGCACCATTTCCAAGCCCTTTGGCGACAGCCATGTGGATGAAATTGCCGCTGAATATGGATTGAAAGTAGTAGCGAAACTGCCCATTGATCCGCAGTTTGCTCTGGCTTGTGACAGGGGCTTAATCGAAGGTGCAAACACCGTGTTTTTAGATGCGTTGGCAGATCAGATTGAAGCACTGTAAAGAAAAACCCAATATCTGTTTTTGATACTTTGGCCATGCCTTCCAGATACGAAGGCATGGCCAATTGCTTTTTGACTCAGTTAGGGAAAGGGAAAACAGTTTAACATCTTCCAAGTGTGGGGGATGGGAAGCCGCTGTACTGTTATCACACTACCGATCTGTAAAGGCGCAGGATGGGATGAAATTTGACTGCGATGCAATGATAATAAAAAGACGTTACAGCTTGTTGCAACATGCGGGAATAAGAAAAGAAGAGAAACGGGGAATGAACCGACGGAAGAGAAAATCTGGTTGCAATTTCTGAGAATCCTTTTATAATTTATAGTAGCATGAAGTGATTTTAGATGAGACGCCGTTGCTGCCATCTGCCAGCGATGAGAGAGGTGTATGGCCGGTGCGGCAGATTTCAGAGGAGAGTTTTGTGCCGGAGCGCCCAAAGTGCCGGTATCTTTGAATGATAGCCTGCGTCCAGTGCTTGCCGACGGGGCTGTGTGCAAACGGGAAGCGAGGAAGAAGTGAACCAGATAAAGCGTTGGATTACAAATCGAAGTGTGGTTACTGGAATAATCCTGGGTTTGCAGCTGCTGGTTTTAACAGTTGTAATTTTTGTGTTTCAGGATCAGTTTGTCTATTTTTATACATTGAGCAAACTGATCTCTGTGATCGTGATATTGCACATTATCAATAATGACAGTAACCCGGCGTATAAGATAGCGTGGTTGATTCCCATTGCGCTGCTGTCCATCTTTGGAAGTTTGCTGTATATCATTTTTGGAAAGAAGCCCATTTCAAAGCGGAAACAGCGAGAGATGAAAAACAAGGGCCTTTATTATAAAATGGCGTCGGACAGCGGGGCAGATGTGTTGGAAAAACTAAAAGAGGAAAGTGAAGATGCCGCGCTTCAGGCGGGCTATCTGCAGAACGCTTTGGACTTTCCTCTCTACCAAGGGACAGAAACGATGTTTTTTTCTCTGGGCGAAGAACAGTTTGCATGTATGATGGAGGAGATGGCACAGGCCAAACGGTTTATTTTCCTGGAATATTTTATCATTACGCCCGGCACCATGTGGGATTCCATGCTGGAGCTGCTGGAACAAAAGGCGAAAGAAGGTGTGGATGTCCGGCTGCTTTATGATGATTTCGGCTGTACGTTCTCACTGCCGGCAGATTATGACCAGCAGTTGGAGAAGAAAGGAATTCAAACTTGTATTTTCAATCGATTCAAACCGGTATTATCACCCAGATTCAACAATCGAGACCACCGGAAAATGTGCATTATCTGATCGAAAATAATCTGGTCGACTTTGTG
>JAFOJR010000004.1 GCA_017420125.1 Oscillospiraceae bacterium
GGTAAAAAAATATAGCAAAAATCCTAAATCTGCCGGACTTGTCAATGCGGTGCTTCGTACGATGGTGCGGAATCAAGATCATTTGCCGGAAGTTACCGGAAAAAATCGAATTTGGCAGCTCTCTGTCCAATACAGTCATCCGGAATGGTTTGTCAAAGAAATGTATATGCGGCTGGGAACAGAAGAGCTGGAGGCTTTTTTAAGAGCAAACAATACAGAGGCTCCTTTGTCGCTTCAGATCAATCCGCTGAAAACTGATTTGGAAACGCTGCAGGAGAAGTTGGAGCTTCATCGAAAGGGACAGGTGCACCCCTGGCTTGAAAACTGTTTGGAATTACGCCAAAGCGGCGGCCCTGAGCAGCTGGATGGGTGGGCCCAAGGGTTGTTTTGGATACAGGATCCTGCGGCAAAATTAGCGGTTATGGCTGCTTCACCGCAAAAGGGCTGGCGGGTTTTGGATGCATGTTCCGCGCCGGGGGGGAAGTCTTTTGCCGCTGCGGCGCAGATGAAAAATATCGGTCAGATTCAGGCATGTGATATTCATTCGAGAAAATTAAAACTGGTACAGGAAGGGGCAAACCGGTTGGGTTTTTCCTGCATTCAAACAGAAGTACAGGACGCTGGTGCGTTTCGAGCAGAATGGGCTGACCAATTTGATTTGGTGATCGCGGACCTCCCGTGTTCCGGTATGGGTGTCATCCGGAAAAAGCCGGATATCCGCTATCATGATCCGGAACCGATGAAAATGCTTCCGAAGGTGCAGGAACATTTGCTGGACTGCTTGAGCCGATATGTAAAGCCGGGCGGCGTGCTGCTGTATTCTACCTGCACCGTTCTGAAACGGGAAAACGAGGATGTGGTAGCGTCGTTTTTATCAGATCACCCTGCCTTTGACTTGGAGGGATTCTCTCTTCCATGCCCTTACGGAGAAGCAAAAGAAGGGATGATCACTTTATGGCCCCAGCGGCAGGGAACAGATGGCTTTTTCATTTCCCGCATGCGGAAAAAAGACAAAGGAGTTATCGATGATTGATCTGAAATCAAACACAATGGAAGAATTGAAACAGCGGATGGAAGAATGGGGAGAGCCTGCGTTTCGTGCAAAACAGATTTTTCAGTGGATGCACAAAGGCGCGACCCGATTTGAAGAGATGACGAACCTTTCCAAAGCATTGCGGGAGAAGCTGGAACAAACATGTTATCTAACAGCACCTGTGGTGGAACGCAAACAAGTTTCACAGCAGGATGGAACCATTAAGTACTTATGGCGGCTGCGGGATGGAAACTGTGTAGAAACTGTATTGCTGCGTTATCAATACGGGAATACGGTTTGTATTTCCTCGCAAATAGGGTGCAGAATGGGCTGTGCTTTTTGTGCTTCTACATTGGGAGGATTGGTACGCAATTTATCCGCCTCAGAAATTTTAGATCAGGTGCTGTTTACACAGATCGATTCAGGTTTGCCCATTTCCAATATCGTTTTGATGGGAATTGGGGAGCCATTGGACAATTTTGATGCTGTTATGCGGTTTTTAACTTTGGTCAATCACCCGGATGGCATGAACATTGGAATGCGTCATATTTCACTTTCTACGTGTGGATTAACAGAAAAAATTGACAAATTAGCCCATTATCGCTTACAATTAACTTTATCGGTATCCCTCCACGCTCCGGATGATGAAACGCGTTCTCGTATTATGCCGGTAAATCGGAATTATGGGGTGCAGGCTGTGTTTGACGCATGCAGAAGATATTTTGTGCAAACAGGACGGCGTGTTTCATATGAATATGCGATGATCGACGGCGTTAACGACTCCGACGAACAGGCAGATCTTCTGGTTCAATGGTTGAAGGGGACTCCGGGACATGTAAACTTAATTCCGCTAAACTATGTAGAAGAGAGAGAACTCAAGCCCAGCCGACGGGTTTCTGCATTCCAAAAAAGATTGGAATCGCAGGGAGTGACGGCGACGGTAAGGAGGAAACTAGGCAGTGACATTGATGCTTCCTGCGGCCAGTTGCGGCGTAAGCATTTAAAGGGGCAGGAATCAAAAGCGATCTCCCGTATGGACTGAGTCAAAAGAAAGAAGGGCAAGCGTAAGAACGGAGTTGCATAAACATGAGAATTTGGGGTATGACCCATCGAGGTGCTGTTCGGGGAGAAAACCAGGACTCCTACTATTTTACTTCTCCAGATGAAAATGGACTGACATTGGGTGTAGTATGCGATGGTATGGGCGGCGCAAAAGGCGGAAAGGTCGCCAGCCGGCTGGCAATTCGTACATTTACAGATCAGTTGCGGTCCAATTTCCACGACAATTTAGAGGAAGGTCCACTCAAACAAGCACTTGAAAATGCAGCGCAAATATCAAATCAGGTGATTTACGAGCGTTCCATTGCGGAGCCCGGGCTGCAAGGGATGGGGACAACCATGGTAGCTGCGGCTGTGCAGCCGGGGAGTGCTGTTGTGCTAAATGTTGGCGACAGCAGAGCCTATCATATCAAAAACGGCGCCATTGAGCGAATCACGAATGACCATTCTTTGGTGGAGGATATGGTATCCCGCGGGAAAATCACCCAAGAGGAAGCCAGGCATCATCCACAAAAGAATTTGATTACTCGTGCGCTTGGCGCAGAAAAAGAAGTTGTTTGTGACCTGTTTTCTATTCCTCTTTCAATCGGAGACTATCTGGTTCTTTGCTCGGATGGATTGTCTAATCTGGTGCCGGAGAAAGAATTATTAGCGAAAGTGTTACATAGCGGAGAACCAAGTACCTGCTGCGAAAGTCTGTTAAATTTAGTATTATCGCGGGGGGCACCTGATAATGTTACGATTGTTCTATTTCAATTTTAATTTGTGAATGAAGGAGGATATTTACCATGGATCAATACATTGGTAAATTTCTCGATAATCGA
>JAFOJR010000017.1 GCA_017420125.1 Oscillospiraceae bacterium
ACAAGAGCCGCGAAAGTGAAGCACAGAATTCTTGTGGAGAAAAACAGCGAAGAAAAAGAGATGATCGTGTGGGCAGAGAGCAGGAATGTGGCAAAAACGAAAGTTCCCCCGGGAGCCAAGTTTATCCGCTTTCTTTGAAAAAGATAAATCAATGGTGGTGGAATAGATGATGGAAGTTGTTGCAGCACTTATTTGGGACAAGGACAGATTTTTGATCTGTCAACGCCCCCCACACAAGGCAAGAGGACTTCTTTGGGAGTTTGCCGGCGGGAAAGTGGAACCGGGCGAAACAAAAGAGCAAGCTCTTCTGCGCGAGTGTAAAGAAGAACTGGACATAACGCTGGATGTGGGAACAGAATTTATGGAAGTGATCCATGCATATCCGGATATAACGGTACATTTGACGCTGTTCAACGCTGCGATTGTGGCTGGGGAGCCAAAGCTGCTGGAGCATCATGACTTGCAATGGATTACACCATCGGAGATTTCCCAATATGCATTTTGTCCGGCGGACAAAGAGATATTGGACAGAATAAAAACATGTGCAGCGCCGTGACAGATGACATGTTGCAGTAAAATTGGGAAGCATTTGAATTTGGCACAAGAGAGATTTTTATTTTTCCTGGTGCTTTTGATGCGAAGCGGACAGGAAGAGCAGGGAGGGAGCATTTCATGGAAAAAAAGGAAGCAAGTGTGGCAGGTGCAGTGTTGGAAGAAGCACAAAATCGCAATCAAATGATTGTGCGCACAAGTGTGATCGGAATTATTGCCAATGTTTTATTGGCAGGCTTAAAGGCAGTAATTGGGCTGATTTCCAATTCCATTGCAGTTGTGCTGGATGCAGTGAACAATCTGTCAGACGCATTGTCGTCGGTCATCACGATTGTGGGGACAAAACTGGCCAATAAAAGGCCGGATAAAAAGCACCCGATGGGTTATGGAAGAATTGAGTATTTGAGCGCCATGATTGTTTCCGCAATTGTTTTGTATGCAGGTATTACTTCTGCCGTGGAATCTGTCAAAAAGATTATCCATCCGGAGAAAGCAGATTACTCGGTGATTTCACTCATTATCATTGCCAGAGCGATAGGAGTGAAACTGCTCTTGGGACGGTATGTCAAAACACAGGGGAAGAAAGCGAAATCCAGCGCATTAATCGCGTCGGGTGCGGACGCTACATTCGACGCCATATTGTCGGCTTCGGTTTTGGCATCGGCAATTATATATCTGACAACAGGCGTATCGCTGGAAGCATATGTGGGTGTTATTATTTCCATTATTATCATAAAGTCCGGGATTGAAATGATGATTGAAACGTTAAATGATATTTTGGGACAACGTGCGGATGCAGAAAAAACAAAAGAAATCAAACAAATTTTATCTGCGGAACCTGAGGTGCGCGGGGCGTATGACTTGATTTTGAATAATTATGGCCCGAACAAAAACTATGGTTCTGTCCATCTGGAACTGCCGGATACAATGACAGTGGAAGAAGTGGATCTGCTTACCAGAAAAGTACAGGCAAAGGTTTACCATGAGACGGGTGTTGTTCTCACCGGGATTGGGGTGTATGCGCACAACACAAAGGACAATGCGGCAGCAGAGCTTCGAGATCGTGTCGAGGAAATTGTGCTGTCACATCAGTGGGCCTTGCAGATGCACGGCTTCTTTGTAGACATGGAAAAAAAGGAGATGCGCTTTGATGTGGTTTTAAGCTTTGGGATTGACGCATATGAAGGGCTGCAAACCCTTCAAGACGAATTGAAGAAAGTCTATCCTGATTACCGGATTTATATTGCGCCGGATATCGACGTGTCAGATTGATACAGTTTGTTTTATGCCGCAGAAAAAGAGTCATCCTGCTTTTTTGCGGCATAGACTTTCAAAATGCCGGCAGAGGCGGGCTTTTGCCCCGCCTCTGCCGGCATACGTATGGACTATATACGACAACCCGAGCGCATCGGATGACAGCACGGCATTATCGCATTTATTCATGCTGCAGCTGTAACAAATCGGATATCAGCTGATAGTCATTGCATTCCTGCGGATTGCCGTTCTCGTCGATATACGTAACAGAACCGTCAGCAAAAGCAGATATCGACACCATGCATATTATCAGCATGAGCGATAAAAGGATCGAAAACATGATCTTGGAACGTGAT
>JAFOJR010000018.1 GCA_017420125.1 Oscillospiraceae bacterium
GCGGGAATGGTATTCGTTGCGTGGGAAAGCTGATATATGAGCAAGGGCTTGTAAATCAGCAAATTTTATGGATTGAAACAACGGCAGGTGCCAGAAAACTGTCCTTGCAAATCGAACAGGAAACCGTTGTGCAGGTACGGGTAGATATGGGCGTTCCGGAGTTTGCTCCTTTAAAAATTCCTGTGGCAGCAGATGGTAACTTGTTTGTGGAACAACCAATTGTTGTTGACAGTATCGTATATTCTGTAACCTGTGTTTCTATGGGCAATCCCCATGCAGTATTATTTTTAGATGGAATTGCTGCGTTGAACCTGCCGTATTTGGGCAGCCAGATCGAACAAAATCCCTTGTTTCCCAATCGGACCAACGTAGAGTTTGTCCAGATTGTTACACCCAATCAAATTCGTATGCGGGTTTGGGAACGAGGCGCCGGCGAGACTATGGCATGTGGAACAGGCGCGTGTGCTGCCGTAGTGGCAGGTGTATTGACGAGGCGATGTGCGAGAAATGTGAGTGTATCTTTACCGGGCGGAACTTTGGAGGTTTGCTGGGAAGTTGACAGTGGCCATGTACAAATGACGGGTCCGGTGGAAATTGTATTTGAAGGAGAAATACCAGATGACAAAAATAAATGAAAATTATTTGAAATTACCTGGCAGCTACTTATTTTCCGAAACCGCCAGACGGGCAGAAGAGTCTGCAGCGGCACATCCGGAACGCAAACTGATTAAACTGGGAATCGGTGATGTTACTCAGCCACTGGCTCCTGCCGTTATCTCCGCTTTGCATGCTGCAGTGGATGAAATGGCAGCAGCAGAGACTTTCCAGGGCTATGGTCCCTATGAAGGATATGCATTTTTACGAGACTTAATTGCCAAATATGATTATCAGGATCGCGGTGTCAATATTCAGTCGGATGAAATTTTTGTCAGCGATGGAGCCAAAAGCGACTGCGGCAATATTGGTGATATTTTTGGTGTTGACAATATTGTGGCCGTATGTGATCCGGTTTATCCCGTATATGTGGATACCAATGCTATGGCAGGCCGCGCAGGGGATTGCGGTGAAGATGGAATGTGGAGTAAATTAATCTACATGCCTTGTCTGAAAGAAAATGGTTTTGTGCCCCAGGTTCCCAAACAGCGGGCAGACATTATTTATCTGTGTTTCCCCAACAATCCCACTGGTGCTACAGCAACCAAAGAACAGCTGCAAAAGTGGGTGGAATATGCCCGGAGTAATGACTCAATTATTTTGTATGACAGTGCATACGAAGCCTTTATCTCCGACCCTTCCATTCCAAAGAGCATTTTCGAAATTCCAGGTGCAAGAGACTGTGCAATTGAATTCCGCAGCTTTTCTAAAACAGCTGGCTTTACGGGCCTTCGCTGTGCCTATACAGTTATCCCCAAAACTTTAAAGCGCGGCGGCGTTTCTCTGCATGATTTATGGTATCGCCGCCAGAGCACAAAGTATAACGGCGTTCCGTATGTAGTGCAGCGAGGCGCTGCGGCTGTGTATTCTCCGGAGGGTCGGTAACAAATCCGTAATACGATTGCATACTATCAGAATAATGCCAAAATTATCCGCGAGGGGTTAGAACAAGC
>JAFOJR010000019.1 GCA_017420125.1 Oscillospiraceae bacterium
AGTGGCCTTTTGACAAGTTCCCTCACGCTTCCCGCCGGCTTGGTACGCAGATGAAGGCCACTGGTGAAGTAATGGCTATTGCCAGTTCTTTCGAAGGCGCCATGATGAAAGCCATCCGCTCTTTGGAATTGAATGTATATAATCTGCGGCTGAATAAGCTTGGTGATTTATCTGATGATGAAATTGCCGCCCGTTTGCATCAAATTGATGACGAACGAATTTTTGTAGTAACAGAAGCGCTGCGTCGGGGAATGTCTCCTGAAGAAATTAATGCTATCACCAAAATTGATACCTGGTTTTTGGACCGTTTTCGTGCCATCGTTCAAATGGAGCAAACTTTGGCAGAAGGACGTTTGGACGCCAAATTATTGCGGGAAGCAAAGGAAATGGGATTTGGCGATGCATACATTGGTGAGCTTTGCAATTTGAATCGGAAAACTATTAAGCATATGCGGCAGGATTGGAACATTTCTCCCACTTATAAAATGGTGGATACCTGCGCAGCAGAATACGACGCGGCAACGCCATATTATTATTCCGGTTATGATATGGAAAATGAATCCCGAGTGACAGAAAGTGGAAAAAAGCGAGTTTTGGTGCTTGGGTCCGGCCCCATCCGCATTGGCCAGGGAATTGAATTCGACTACTGCTCCGTTCACAGTGTCTGGGCGCTGAAACGCTTGGGCTGTGAAACCATTATTGTCAATAACAATCCAGAAACTGTATCCACTGACTTTGACGTAGCAGACCGGCTGTATTTCGAACCGCTGACGCCGGAGGACGTTGAAAACATCGTGGAAATTGAAAAGCCTTGGGGTGCCGTGGTTCAATTTGGCGGACAAACAGCCATTAAACTGGCAAAAGCATTAAACGATATGGGCGTTCCCATTTTAGGCACCTCTTCCGACGGAGTAGATGCTGCGGAAGATCGGGAACGGTTTGACGCCATCCTGCGGAAACTGCACATTCCACGTGCAGAAGGCAGAACTGTGTTTACTACAGAGGAAGCCGTGGCGGCTGCCAATGAAATCGGCTATCCTGTCCTGGTGCGTCCCTCTTATGTTTTAGGCGGACAAGGGATGGAAATTGCCTATTCTGACCGGAATATCACCGAATATATGAAAATCATCAATCGCGTACAGCAAGAGCATCCGATCTTAATCGACAAGTATCTCATGGGCCGTGAAGTGGAAGTAGATGGTGTTTTCGACGGCAAAGATTTGCTCTTCCCCGGAATTATGGAACATGTGGAACGCGCTGGGGTACACTCTGGAGACAGTATTTCTGTCTATCCTCCCCTCCACGTGGAAGACAAGCATAAAAAAACCATTTTGGAATATACAAAAGCTTTGTCCGAGGCATTGGGTGTAATCGGTCTTGTCAATATCCAATTTGTTATTTATAATGATACTGTTTATGTGATCGAAGTAAACCCCCGCTCCTCCCGTACCATCCCCTATATCAGCAAAGTGACTGGAGTGCCGATCATTGACCTTGCAACAAAGGTTATTTTAGGGGAAAAGCTGGCTGATTTGGGCTATGGTACAGGCATTTATCCTGAAGCGTCTTCTTATGCAGTTAAAATGCCGGTATTTTCTTTTGAAAAACTGACGAATGTAGACACCAGTCTTGGCCCGGAAATGAAGTCCACCGGCGAAGTGCTGGGTATAGCAGAAACATTCCCACAGGCACTTCTAAAAGCTTTCAAAGGTGCTAAAATGCGAGTGCCCAGCCGGAAAAAAGGCGGTCGGGTAATCTTGACAGTCAAAGATGAAGATAAAGGTGAAGTCATCGGAATTGCCCGACGGCTGGCGGAAACAGGCATTACACTCTATGCTACCTCCGGCACCTGCTCTGCCTTGGAAAATGCTGGTATTCCCGTGCAGAAAGTCAATCGGGTTTCTGAATCCAGCCCGAATATCCTGGATTTGATTGCCAGCGGCACAGTGGATTTAATTGTAAACACTCCCACAAAGGGCAGAAAACAAGATACAGAAGGATTTAAAATCCGTCGGTATGCAGTTGAACACTCTGTAAGCTGCGTCACTTCCATCGATACCGCCAGCGCCATTGTAACAACATGCATCCAAGGCCGAAGCGAACAGCTTCAAGCTATAGATCTTGCTCAATTATCTAAGTAAACTTGCGCGCTATATTCTGCTGCAAGCTGCTGAAAGAAGGCAACAACATGAAACATGAATTGGTAATCATTCTTGATTTCGGCGGACAGTATAACCAACTGATCGCTCGCCGCGTACGGGAATGCAATGTCTATTGCGAAGTGCACCCATATACCATGCCACTCTCTCTTCTGCGCGAAAAAGCCCCTATCGGCATCATTTTTACTGGCGGACCGAACAGTGTGTATGAAAATAATGCCCCACAGGTAGACGCTGAAATTTTCTCCTTGGGCATCCCAATTTTAGGAATTTGCTATGGTTGCCAAGTCATGGCTCACTCTCTGGGCGGCGAAGTTACAGCTGCTCAGGCAAGCACGGCCAGGGAATATGGCAAAACGCAAACACATTATCAAACCGATTGTAAATTATTTCGAAATCTACCAGCACAGGGCATCTCCTGGATGAGCCATGGAGACTATATGGC
>JAFOJR010000020.1 GCA_017420125.1 Oscillospiraceae bacterium
GGAAGCGGAGAGATTTTGCACTTTTTCAATCACTTTCCCGATGGCATCGGGGCAGGAAGTGACGTTCATCCCCGGCTGGCGGATGGTGGAGGGGCAGCGAATGCCTTTGAGCTGCTCCACGATGGCTTCGCTCTGGATGCCGCTGCGCAATGCGATGGAAACCAGACGGGCAGTGGCCTCCGACTGGGAAGGACATCCGCCGGCGCGGCCGGTGTTGGTAAACACCTCGCAGATGCCGTCCTGATCATAGTTAACCGTAATATACAGATTGCCACAGCCGGTCCGCACCTTTTCCGTGAACCCGGTGGTAATGTTCGGGCGGGGACGGGGCACGATGGGAACCTCCGGGGGATGTGCATCCCCGTCCGGGGAGGACGCTTTGGAATCAGCAGGGGAGGCGTTGCCGGTGCCCATGGTCAGCACCTGGTCATCACGGGAGCCGTCCCGGTAGATGGTGACGCCTTTGCAGCCGGTTTCGTATGCCAGGCGGAACACAGAGGCCACGTCCTCCCGGGTGGCAGCTGCCGGGAAGTTCACGGTTTTGGAGACGGCGTTGTCTGTATGAGATTGAAAAGCGGCCTGCATTTTAACGTGCCATTCCGGTGAAATGTCGTGGGCGCAGACAAACACCTGACGGATCTCCGCCGGGATGCTGTCGATTTGGGCCAAACTGCCGCATTCGGCGATCTGTTGGGCCAGGGCGTCGCTGTAGAGCCCGGCTTCCGTCAGCCGCTCTTTTAAGATTTGGTTGATTTCCATCAGATGGGTGTGGTCCATTACATTGCGGACGTATGCATAGGCAAATACCGGTTCCACCCCGCCGGAAACACCGGATAAGATAGACAGGGTTCCTGTGGGGGCGATGGTGGTGATGGTGGCGTTGCGCCGGGGCGGCCCGTCTTTCCAGATGCTTTCGGAAAACAGCGGGAAAGCGCCCCGCCTTTGTGCCAGCGCCTGGCTTTCTTCCACCCCGATATCGTGAAGAAAGGACATAATCTGATGGGCCAGATTGACCCCCGCTTCACTGTTATAGGGAATGTTCAGCCGCAGCAGCACATCGGCAAACCCCATGACCCCCAGGCCGATTTTCCGGGTCAGTTTGGTAACCCGTTCGATTTCCGGCAGGGGATATGTGTTTACTTCAATGACATTGTCCAGAAAATGGACGGCGGCGCGGCAGGTTCGCTCCAGCTTTTCCCAGTCCATGGCATAGGAACCGTCCGCTTCCCGTTTCACGTGCCGGGCCAGATTGACAGAACCCAGATTACAGGATTCATACGGCAGAAGAGGCTGTTCCCCGCAGGGGTTTGTGGCCTCGATTTCCCCCAGCGAGGGGGTTGCATTATCCCGATTCAGGCGATCCAGAAAAACGATGCCGGGCTCGCCTGTCCGCCAGGCAGAATCCACAATGGCGCGGAACACGGCCCGGGCGCTTTGGGTTCCCGCTGTTTTGCCGGAGCCGGGGTGGACGAGATCATAGGTCTGATCCTGTTCCACTGCCTGCATAAAGGCTTCTGTCAGCCCTACACTGATGTTAAAATTTGTGATTTCTCCCATTTTATTCTTACAGGTGATGAACTCCAGAATATCGGGGTGGTCCACCCGCAGAATTCCCATATTGGCACCCCGGCGGGTGCCGCCCTGTTTCACCGCTTCCGTGGCGGCGTTGAATACCTTCATAAAGCTGACCGGGCCGCTGGCAACGCCGCCGGTGGAATTGACCGGCGCGCCGTTGGGGCGCAGGCGGGAAAAAGAAAAACCCGTACCGCCGCCGCTTTTGTGGATCAACGCGGCATATTTGATGGCGTCAAATATTTCTTCCATGGAATCCCCGACGGGAAGAACAAAACAGGCCGAAAGCTGTCCCAAAGGACGGCCGGCGTTCATCAAAGTAGGGGAATTGGGCAAAAATTCCAGATTGGTCATCATATCATAAAATTGCTGCGCGGGCAGACGGAGGTCACAGTCCGGGTCAAAGATGCGGTCCCCTGCCGCAATGGCGGAGGCCACCCGGGAAAACAATGCTTCCGCCGTTTCCACGGGGTTGCCGGCTTCGTCCCGAATCAAATACCGCCGCTCCAGGACAGTCATAGCGTTTTTGGTTAAATTCATGTCATCGCCCTCCTTTTGCATAAAACGATGTCAATGACGGAAACGACACGGGCCCGGTTACAGGCCTTTTTGCAGGACGCCCTCCAGATGCGGACCGGAGACCTCCGTGATCCGGACGGGAATGATTTCACCCCGGCGGCAGGCGGCATCCGGGTCCCGGAGCAGCACTTCCAGATAATTTTCGCTGTGCCCCTGGGAAACGCCCTCTTCCGTCCGCTCCACCAGGACAGACAGGATTTTTCCCTGCTGCGCCTGCAGGTATGCCTGCTGCAATTCCGCCGCCGTCTGTCCGGCTGTTTTGGCTCTCCGCTCCTTCTCCGCCTGGGGAATCTGTCCGTCCATTTGGGCGGCAGGCGTGCCGGGCCGCCGGGAGTACGGAAACACGTGGATGGCGGAAAAGGCGCAGGTGCGCAGAAAATCCAGCGTTTGGGAAAATTCCTCTTCCGTTTCCTGGGGGAACCCCACAATCAGATCTGTCGTGATGGCGGGGTCTGTAAAAAACTGCCGCAGGAGGGAGACAGACTCCAAATATCTCCGGGTATCATATTTTCGTTTCATCCGGGCAAGCGTGGCGTCGCACCCGCTTTGCAGCGACAGGTGGAAATGGGGACAGAGACAGGAAAGGGCCGCAGCCCGGCGGCAGAATGCCTCTGTGACGGTGCGGGGCTCCAGAGAGCCGAGGCGCAGCCGCATAGTGCTGCCCACGGCGTCCGCCAACGCTTCCAGCAAGTCGATCAGCGTTTTCCCGCCCGGGTCGTCCGCTCCGTAGGAAGAGATTTCGATGCCGGTAAGCACCAGCTCCCGAAACCCCTCCGCCTGCAGTTTTTTGGCCTCGGCCACAGCAGCCTCCAAAGGAAGCGAGCGCACGGGGCCCCGCGCATAGGGAATGATGCAGTAGGAGCAGAAATTGACACAGCCGTCTTCTATTTTCAGCATCGCTCTGGCCCGGCCCTCCAGACTTCCGGCGGGAAGCGCTTCAAACGTGTTGTGAGAAAACGCGCTGTCGATTTGATAAACGGGCATGCGGGAGTGATACACCTGCTCCAGCGCGTCGATGCATTCCATCCGGTTTCCGGTGCCGAAGACCAGGTCCACCGGGAGCTGTTTCGCCTCCTCCGGATGGGTTTGAGAAAAACAGCCGCAGACGGCCACAATGCCGTTTGGATTTTGGCGCCGGGCCTTTCGGATAATCTGTCGGGATTTTTTATCGCTGACCGCAGTGACGGAGCAGGTATTGATCAGATAGACATCCGCAATCGATTCAAACGGAACCAGCGTATGGCCCCGGGCCAGCAGAGCGGTTTCCATGGCTTGGGTTTCATATTGGTTTACTTTGCACCCTAATGTGTATATGCCGACGTTCATGATCTGCCTCCCGGTTTCCTCATTTTTCTATTGTGAAATAGAAATTCGTTGCTTTTTTCCCATTGCCTGTTTTATAATGAGATATAGTTTTATGATACCATATTTTAAAAGAATCGTATAGAATAAAATTGGACAGGAGGGGAACCGAATGGAGGCTTTTTTTGTACAGCTTTCTTCCGTTAATGACGTGAAACAGTTTGCAGATGCAGCGACAAGTCTGCCCTGCGAAGTAGACGTGCGGGCCGGGCGGTATCTGGTCAACGGGAAATCCGTTATGGGACTGCTGAGCATCGACCTGGCGGAACCGATCTGCGTCGAAGTTCACGGAACAGCCCGGCAGGCAGAACAGTTGAAATCCATGGTGGCAGACTGTCTGGCAGAGGGAAAATAGTCATCTCTGCCATTTTTTCTGAATTTTTTATTGTAATTCGCAGAAATTTAAGATATAATCAACAAGTGATGCATTTATATTGAGTCCTTGACGGGGCATTTTCGAAATTGTTGAAGGAGAGGGAAACGAAACATGAGCTATAATGCGCAGAACATCCGCAATATTTGTTTGATGGGCCATGGAGGAAGCGGAAAAACTTCCCTGGCGGAAAGTATGCTGTATGTAACGGGCGGAACAGATCGCCTGGGGAAAATTCCGGACGGAAATACGATCTGCGATTATGACCCCGAAGAGATCAAGCGTCAAATTTCGATTTCTGCTACCATCGCACCGGTGGAGTATGATAAGCATAAAATCAACGTCATTGACACGCCGGGTTATTTTGACTTCGCCGGCGAAGTGATGAGCGCACTGCGGGTGGCAGATGCCGGGATCATCGTCTGTGCCGCAAAGGGCGGCCTGAGTGTCGGCGCCGAGCGCGCATGGAAATATCTGGCAGAACGCAAAAAACCCCGCATCATTTATATTTCCAAAATTGATGAAGAAAACGCAGATTACAACGGCCTGCTGGCAACTCTCCAGGAAAAATACGGCCCGTCCATCTGCCCCCTGTTTGCTCCCATCTGGGGCGCAGACAAGAAGGTTCTGGGCATTGTGGACGTGCTGTCCGGCAAGGCATATGAAATAAAGAACGGAAAGCGCAGCGAAATTCCTGTGCCGGATACCGCAAAAGAAGCCGTGGAAAACCTTCACGGCAAGCTGATGGAAAGCGTTGCGGAAACCAGCGAAGAAATGATGGAAAAATATTTTTCCGGCGAAGCGTTCACAGACGAAGAAGTGAAGGCCGGCCTTCGCATGGGCATTCGCGACCTGTCTCTGATTCCCGTTGTCTGCGGCAGCGCAGCCAGCGGCCTCGGCACCCAGACCCTGCTGGATCAGATTATCCGCCTGGTGCCCAATCCCCTGGAAGGCATTGCCGAAACCGGCGAAGTGGACGGAGAGGAAACAGAAATTGCCCTTGATGCAGATGCGCCCATGTGCGCACTGGTCTTTAAAACCGTATCCGACCAATACGGCAAATATTCATTTGTCAAGGTTCTCTCCGGCAAGCTCACGGCAGATATGACCGTTGCGAACGCGCGCACCGGCAACAATGAAAAGGTGGGCCGCCTGCATATCATGAAGGGCAAAAAGGGCACCGAAGTAAAAGAACTGGTCTGCGGTGATATCGGCGCCATCGCAAAGATGGGCGAGCTGCGCACAGGCGACACCCTCAGCGATCCCAAACGTGTGGTTGCGCTGGAACCCATCCAATTTGCACCGCCGTGCTATTCTATGGCAATTGTACCCAAGACCAAAGGACAGGAAGACAAAGTTGCAGCCGGTCTGAACCGTCTGCAGGAAGAAGATCCTTCTTTCTCCGTGGTCAACAACGCGGAAACCCGCCAGATGGTGGTAACCGGCGCGGGCGATATCCAGCTGGACGTTCTCTGCGCCAAGTTAAAGAGCAAATTCGGCGTAGAAGTAGAATTGGTAACGCCTCGTGTGGCATATCGTGAAAAGATCCGCAAAAAAGTTAAGGTACAGGGCCGTCATAAGAAACAGTCCGGCGGTCACGGCCAGTTTGGCGACGTCTGGATCGAATTCGAGCCGGGCGATCAGGAAGAACTGGTGTTCGAAGAAAACGTCTTCGGCGGCAGCGTGCCCAAAAACTTCTTCCCCGCCGTCGAAAAGGGACTGCGGGACGCAGTGGCCCATGGTGTTCTGGCCGGCTATCCGGTGGTGTTCCTGAAGGCCACTTTGGTGGACGGCTCCTCCCACCCCGTTGACTCCTCGGAAATGGCGTTTAAAACGGCTGCCCAGCTGGCATACAAGGCCGGCCTGCCCCAGGCAAGCCCCGTTCTGCTGGAGCCCATCGGCGAACTGAAGGTTACGATTCCCGACAGCTACATGGGCGATGTCATCGGCGATCTGAATAAGCGCCGGGGCCGTGTGATGGGCATGACGCCCACCGGCGACGGCGAACAGATTGTGGAAGCAGAAGTCCCCATGGCAGAGATGAACAGCTATGCCATTGACCTGCGCTCCATCACCCAGAGCCGCGGCTCCTTTACCTTCCAGTTTGTCCGTTATGAGGACGCGCCTCCCGCAGCACAGGAGAAGGCAATTGAAGAAGCAAAGGAAATGCAGGAAGGCAACGAATAAGTCAATCATTCAGCCGGCGGCGCAGCAATTGCTGCGCCGCCGGTTTCTGTTTTCCGGAGGGGCGGGAAAAGGGATATTTCATTTTTGTTACAAAAGGGGAGAATAATTGACAAAAAACGGAAAAAGAGATATGATAAAAGCCACAAGGGGAAGGGTCCTTTTGGTGTGTCCGCCGCGCCGTGGCGGTTCGTCAGGAGAAACTGCTCTTACAAATTTAAAAGGAGGAAATCTCAATGCGTAATCTCAAGAGAGTACTCTCTCTGGTTATGATGATCGCCCTGCTTGCAGGTCTGTTGGTCATTGGCGCCAGTGCAGGGTACGAAGATTTTACCGACAAGGACAAGATTACTCATA
>JAFOJR010000021.1 GCA_017420125.1 Oscillospiraceae bacterium
CGGTGCACATTGTCAAGACTGGTTGGTTTATTGGTGTCAATGGGGATCAGGTACTGTATCCGCACCGCACCGGAAGCCAGTTGCCCTTCCACTGACAGCGCCGCCTTGCATTTATCTACCTGTTCTTTGGGCCCGCTGATTTGCGCCGCCCCGATGTACCCTTTGCTGCCAATGGTGACCACCGGCACGATTTTGGTGGCGCTGCCGCTTTCAATCTTCAGCGGCGCGTTTTCATTCACATAGTCATTAATCTTCTCGGAAAAATGATCCAGCGCCAGGGTCATGCCTTTTTCTTTCAGCTTGTCGCCCCATTCCTGCAGCTTCGCGACCCCCTGATCCACATATTCACGCCAGCGTTCGAAATACTCCATGCCTTCCAACAAAGCGCTTTTATTTTTATATTCGTCCTGCAAAGCAACAATCGTGGGGAAATTTTTCTCCGCAAATTCATCCAGCACTCCGGCCGATGCGGCAGGCATCGCCAGCGTATTCATCAGCAGGCAAAAGGAAAGAACGGTTCCAAAAAGCCATTTCTTCAGTTTCATATCGCACCTCCTGCTTCTTCGTTCCAATCAGTTTATCATCGAAAAGCAATCTTGTCATCTTTACACTTGAAACCCATAAATCATTCAACAACTTTACATCGCTTCTGTCCATTTCAAAACAGTCTGCCTTTGCAGAATCAACGCTGCACGTTTCTTCATCAGGCAAAGTATGACAGGCAATGTCGTCATTTTTGCGTCAAATTTTTGAAAAAACTGTGAAAGCAATAAAAAGGAGGAACACAAACAATGCTGCGGTGCGGTCGACGCTATAAACATGATGGTTGACATTCTCTCCTAAAATCAAAAAAGGAGCTGCCCAAGCAGCTCCCGTTGCCTTTCATCAGAACTCCGTGAAATACAGCGACCCATCCTTTCCGCTTGCGTCAACGGTATAATACCGGGTCTTGCCCGTTGGGTCGGTGTAAGAGATGCCATTATTGGGAATCGAGCCGAAGAAGGTAAACTTCACCAGCAGCTGGCGGTCCGGTCGGAACACGTCTTTTGTGTATAATTCCTTGTACAGAAAGACCGGCTTATCGTTTTTAAACTCTTTGAAATGCAGGGACAGCACTTTGAAATTCTTAATGGGATGATTGACGGAAAACACTACACCCGCGTTCGATTCTCCCTGTCCGGCTACAAAGACATCGTGAGGTCCCAGCTGTTTTACATCCCGTTCCCACTGCCCTTCAATATCCGGCACAGCATTGTTATAGGGATTGATCACTGCCAAAGCCGTCCCGTTTCCTTCGGCAGACGGTACAAACTCGCATACTCCGTCTTTGCATTCGGCTGCATACGCAAAGCTTCGTCCGCAATTATCAACGTTGTATCCGTCCCGGCAGTAGCCTGCATATCCATGCCTTTCGAAATCTCCGCAACCGTATCCGCCGCGTCCCGGGCAGTGAGCACTGCACACCGAAACACCCAACGCCAATACTAAAGCTGCAACCGCCAATGCCATTTTTTTCATCTTCATAGCTATGCCTCCCCCATGTATCATTCCTGTCATTACGCTTTCATGAATGCTTCTGGTAATATTATATCACACAACGGACAATTACTCCAAACGCACCACTGCGTTTCAATCATAACAGCGGTACAAAATAACCCTGTCCTAAGCGTATCATGTGTCATTTTTCTATGTATAAAGCATCGCACATAATTATGTCTTCTCC
>JAFOJR010000022.1 GCA_017420125.1 Oscillospiraceae bacterium
GAATACTGCAACCTTCACGGTCTGTGGAAGACAGAACTGTAAGGGTTTGTCTTCGGTCAGAATGAAAAAAGCGCCGGGCAGTTTTTCTGCCCGGCGCTTTTTTAATGGGGACAGCAGGGGAAGGGAAGAAGTGCTCCCTCGTAAATTAGTCGAAATCGTGTTCAAATTCATCCAAAGCAGCGCTGAGGACTGCGGAAGTATAAGCGATGCTGGGACCACCGCCGAAGGCGATGGCAACTTCAGCCGCCGCCAAAATTTCCTGGCGGGTGGCGCCTGCACCGTAAGCGCCCTGGGTATGCACACAGATGCAGTATTGGCAGCGGTTGTAAATGCCGATGGCTACGCCAATCAGCTCTTTGGTTTTGGCAGGAAGGACATCCCCGCCGGCGCCGCCGTCCAAAGCCATGAATTTTTGGACAAAATCATTGTCCATTTTGGTTACTTTGGCAAGGCCGCTGGTGAATTCGTTTAAGATCTCTCTTGCATTGATCGCCATATTAATGCCTCCATTCATTTAAAATGATACCGCAATACAGTGTAGCAAAAGTCAACAAAAAATTCAATTTTTTCCAGCGAAAATTTTGACATTTTTGAAAAAAGAAAAGGGATGCAGCGAATTTGCCGGAAGACGTGTTTTCAGCCAGAGAGGGCAGTTGACAGACAGTAGGAAAACGGTTACAATAGCGCTTGTATTTATTTATCAATCAACCATCTAACCTGTGGAAGCGGAAGGAGTCAATGCAATGAGCAAAACCTGGATCCCGGCAGGCTATACCTCGAGCCTGACGTTGTATGAAACACAAATAGCCATTGGTCTGTTGAAGCGAAATTTAGAGGAAGGATTGTGTGCAGCGCTGAATTTAAAGCGTGTATCTGCGCCGTTATTTGTGGACCCTTCCACCGGGTTAAACGATAATCTGAACGGGGTGGAGCGCCCGGTTCAGTTTGACAGTCTGGAGACAGGTGCCGTTTCAGAAGTGGTGCAGTCTTTGGCCAAGTGGAAACGGATGGCGCTGTCCCGTTATGGGTTCCCCGTGGGACAGGGTCTCTATACTGATATGAACGCCATTCGGCGGGATGAAACCCTGGATAACCTGCACTCCATGTACGTGGATCAGTGGGACTGGGAAAAAGTGATTTCCCGGGGGGATCGCACGATGGCTTATTTGCAGGAAAGCGTACAAAAAATTGCAAATGTGATCTGTGACACGTTGCATGCGATGAAAGCTGTATATCCCCAGATTCCTGTGGAACTGAAACGGGAAGTGGCGTTCATCTCTTCGCAGGAACTGGAAGACTTATATCCGGATCTCACGCCAAAGGAGCGGGAAGACGCGTATACCAAAAAGCATGGAACAGTGTTTATTTCCCAAATCGGCGAAGCACTGCGCTCCGGCATTCCCCACGACGGACGGGCACCGGACTATGACGATTGGGCATTAAACGGTGATTTGCTGTTTTGGTGCGCACCGCTGGACTGTGCGCTGGAGGTGTCCTCCATGGGCATCCGAGTCGATGCGGCCTCCATGGACCGTCAGTTGACGCTGGCCGGCTGTGACGATCGCCGGGCGCTGCCTTTCCATCAGAAAGTGCTTTCCGGAGAGCTGCCACTGACCATGGGCGGCGGCATCGGTCAGTCCCGCATCAGTATGCTTCTTTTGGGGAAGGTACATATTGGCGAAGTGCAGGCTTCTGTCTGGGATGATCAAACCATGGCCGCCTGCGAAAAGGCAGGGATTATTCTGCTGTAGCCGGCAGAGTTCCGTCTGCAGCTTTGCGTGTCCTGACGGCATGGAAATCCAGCAGTTAAAGAATGTTTTTTAAAAGGGGACGAAGCGTTTGTTTCGGCCCCTTTTTTGCGTGGAGACGGCAGCGGGGAGAAAAGACGGACAGCGAAAAGGGAAAGGGAAGGCGCCAGCGGAAAAAGACGGGCCAAATTCCCAAAATAGTCCTTGACCTGGGCGGGAAGTATGTGATAGCATGAAAAAACCTATCGGAATGGGATTTCTTTTTTTGCGCAATTTTCAAAACAGACAGAAGTTGCCCTTGCCGAATAGGGAGGCAGCAGAAGCCTTTTCAGATGGCTTCAAATATAAAAGGAGGTGCCGTTAACATGCGGGTAAAGATCACCCTGAGATGTTCCGAATGCAAACAGCGGAACTACAACACTGTGAAGAACAAGAAGAATGATCCTGATCGTTTGACCATGAACAAGTATTGCCCCTTCTGCAGAAAGCATACCGTTCACAACGAAACGAAGTGAGTACAGGTACCATGTTGAGAGAAAGGATGCGCTTCGATGGCTGAAAATTCGAAAATGGAACGTACTGCAGATGCTGTTGCAGGAGCTGCAAAGAAGAGCAAGAAAGCACCGAGCAAAAAGCCCAGTCTCCCTGTGCGTGCCGGTCGGGGCATTTCCCGCTGGTTCCGGGAAATGCGGAGCGAGCTGAAAAAGGTGCAGTGGCCATCTGCCAAGCAAACCGCCAAACACACCGGGACGGTTATTGCCTGTGTCATTGTAGTAGGCGCGTTTATTTGGGTGTTTGACTGGCTGGCAGCCGGCGGCGCAAAGGCGCTCATCGCCCTGACACAAGGGTAAGGTGCAACGCAATGGCAGAAAGTGCAAAATGGTATGTGGTGCATACGTATTCCGGATATGAGAATACGGTAGCAGCAACAATCGAAAAACATGTGGAAAATCGGAAACTGCATGATTTGATTAAAGATGTGCAGATTCCGGTAGAAACCGTAACAGAAGTAACAGACTCCGGCAGCAAAACCATAGAGCGGAAGGTTTTTCCGGGTTATGTGCTGATCAAAATGATTTTAACGGATGAAAGCTGGCATGTTGTGCGCAATGTGCGGGGAGTAACCGGTTTTGTAGGCTCCGGGAACAAAGCCATTCCTCTGACGGATGAGGAAATTGCCGCTTTGGGCGTGGAAAAACGGGAAATTGTGGTCGGCTATCAAGTGGGCGACAATGTGAGAATCATCGACGGCGCCATGGAATCGTTCCTGGGCGTGGTGGATGAAATCGAAAAAGACAAGAACAAAGTCCGCGTGATTGTTTCGATGTTCGGCCGGGAGATGCCGGTGGAACTGGAATTGGATCAAGTGGAGCCTGTTTCCTGAAAAGGACCGCGTCAAAGGCAAAGAGAGCGCGAAGGACAGAAAGCTTTGTGATCTGTGCATCGGCGCTCGGAATAAAAGATTGATTTTTGGAGGTGCTTCTCATGGCACAAAAGATAACAGGATATGTGAAACTGCAGATTCCAGCCGGCAAGGCTACGCCGGCACCCCCTGTCGGTCCGGCATTGGGCCAGCACGGGATCAATATCACTGCATTTACAAAAGAATTCAACGAAAGAACCAAGAATGATGCCGGTATGGTCATCCCCGTGGTCATCACCGTTTACGCAGATCGTTCGTTTACCTTTGTAACAAAGACTCCGCCGGCAGCAATCCTGCTGAAAAAGGCATGCAAAATCGATTCCGGTTCCGGCGTGCCCAACAAGACGAAAGTTGCAACTATCAGCAAAGAAGAAGTACGCAAGATTGCGGAGATCAAGATGCCCGACCTGAATGCCGGCAGCATAGAAGCTGCTATGAGCATGGTGGCCGGCACTGCCCGCAGCATGGGCATTGTCGTAGAGGACTAATTCTGCGGCAAGTGGGAGGATTCGTCCGATTATAACCACGAAAGCGGCTGGCTGCACCAGACAGACCACGCCGCAATAAAAGGAGGATTTACATTGTTCAGAGGGAAAAAATATAAAGAAAGTGCCAAACTGATTGACCGTGCCATGCAGTATGATGTGGCGGAAGCGATGGATCTCGTTGTGAAGACCGCTACGGCAAAGTTTGATGAAACCGTGGAACTCCACGTTAAATTAGGTGTTGACTCCAGACATGCGGACCAGCAGGTGCGCGGCGCCATTGTCCTGCCCCACGGCACCGGGAAAAGCCGCCGTGTTCTGGTGTTTGCCAAGGGCGCAAAAGCAGATGAAGCGCTGGCAGCCGGCGCAGATTTTGTAGGCGCTGAAGATATGGTGGAAAAAATCACCAAGGAAAACTTCTTTGATTATGACGTAGTAGTGGCCACCCCCGACATGATGGGCATTGTAGGCCGTCTGGGTAAAGTGCTGGGCCCCAAGGGCCTTATGCCGTCTCCCAAGGCAGGTACTGTTTCTCCTGATGTCACACGTGCCGTGAAGGAAATCAAGGCTGGTAAAATCGAATATCGTCTGGATAAGACCAATATTATCCACTGCCCCATCGGGAAGGTTTCCTTCGGCCCCGAAAAATTGACGGAAAACTATACCGCGCTGATGAATGCGATCATCAAGGCAAAGCCCGCTGCCGCAAAAGGTCAGTACGTGAAAAGCTGCGTGGCAGCTTCCACCATGGGCCCTGGCGTGAAAATCAACGCAGCAAAGGCTCTGTAAGAGGTTTTCCGGCGGAAAAAAGAGAAACCCAGGGAAATTTGGAAAATTCCTTGACAAAGGCAAAAGACCTTTGTTATAATCAACTTTGCGTTCCGAAGACAGCAGGCATTGAAACGATGTAAGCCCTGCCGAGGAGACGGTTTTCAGCTGATTCTTTTTATGATTGCAAACTGTCCTCGTGTCTTTGCGGAACGAGGACAGTTTTATTTTGCCCCGGCCGCTGGCGCTTTGCTGACAATGCAGAGCGAATGTCCGCCGGACGCAGAGAAAACACTGACCTGTGAATCCCGCCGCCCTGTGGCGCGGCGTTCAAATGGATGCATATGGAGGTGAATATCAATATGCCGAATGCAAAGGTGCTGCAGGAAAAGCAGGCAATCGTGGAAGCGTTGTCTGAAAAACTGCAAAAGGCCAGCGCCGGAGTCTTTGTAGACTACAAAGGAATCACCGTCGCTGAGGATACTGCACTGCGCAGCGAAATGCGGAAAAACGAAGTGGAGTACAGCGTCGTTAAAAACACTTTGACCCGGTTTGCCGTGGAAAAGGTGGGAATGGAAGCGCTGGATCCGATTTTGAATGGAACAACCGCACTTGCGATCAGTTACACTGATCCCGTAGCGCCCGCAAAAATCATCTGTGATTTTGCAAAAAAGATGAACGGTGCAAAGTTTACCGTTAAGGCTGGCTTTGTGGATGGAAAGGTAATTTCTCCCGAAGAAATTACCGCTCTGGCAGAGCTGCCGGCAAAGGAAGTGCTCCAGGCACAGGTTTTGGGAACCATGCTGGGCCCCATCACCGGTTTGGCCAACGTACTCAACGCAAATATCCGCGGCTTAGCCGTGGCTTTGCAGGCGATTGCCGATCAAAAGGCACAAGCCTAATCCCCCGGCAAACCCGCTGGGGCAATATGAAATGAATTGAATTGATTTTAAAATGGAGGTTATTACCATGGCAAGCGAAAAAGTCACTGCTTTGATTGAAGAAATTAAGACCCTCACCGTTCTGGATCTGTCCGAACTGGTACATGCTCTGGAAGATGAATTCGGCGTATCCGCCGCTGCTCCCGCTGCTGTTGCAGTTGCTGCTGCTCCTGCTGCTGCCGCTGC
>JAFOJR010000023.1 GCA_017420125.1 Oscillospiraceae bacterium
AACGGTCACCATGGAGCCAATGTTGGGGAAGTATTCGTCCCAACCCAAAGGAAGCCCCCCAAAGTGACAGGAAAAACAGAACAGTTTCAACATTCCATGATTTTTCCTTTTCCCCATGCGCTTTTTTATTTTATATCCAGACGTTTTTTCAATTAAAACGGCAATAAACGGACTCGGTTTTCCTTTCTTCTTCTTGCATTACATGGTAAAACCGGGTAGACTATCCATAGAACAAAAACAGTATAGTCCATTTGCAGTGCAACTGCAAGATCATTTTCCCTATATTCAGCAAAATATTGTTTTTCTCTTTGGGTTTTTACAAACACGCCTCAAAATACAAAAAATATTTGCAGGAGGGATGGATATGCCAGGCGGAGGAAGAAACAGGCCAGTCGGTCATTTCAGAGGCGGAGGCAGATCAGGCGGATTTGGAGGCAGAGGCAGATGGCCCGGATTCCGTGGTGCGCCGCCCCATGGCGGCCGCAGGCCGGGCAGAGCCGGCGGTTTTTGGTTCCACCGTGCGCCGCCGCCCCCGCCGCGATATAGCTGGCGCTGGCATCGGCAGCCATACCACAGCGGATGTGGCTGTCTCGGCTGCTGTATCCCGATGATTTTTACTTCTCTGCTGACCGCCGGACTGATTGCGCTGCTGGCAATATTGCTGTAATAGAAAAAAGGAGGGCTCTTCCACTTGGAAAAGTCCTCCTTCTTGCCCTTTTTCCCAAATTTCCACTGTTTTTCCACAGTGTTTCAGCCGCACGTTGCCTGTGCCACATGCATTTCTCGTTTCATTCGGATTATTTCCGAATCTGTCCTTCGCCATACACCACATATTTACCGGTGGTCAGCTCTTCCAGCCCCATGGGGCCGCGGGCATGCATTTTCTGGGTGGAAATGCCGATTTCCGCCCCCAGGCCAAATTCAAATCCGTCAGTAAACCGAGTGGAAGCATTGACATACACGGCCGCTGCATCCACTTCATTTAAAAACTTCTGCGCAGTAAAATAATTGTTTGTCACAATGGCTTCCGAATGGCCGGTTCCGTGCTTGTTGATAAAGCGAATCGCTTCTTCCACACCGGAAACGACCTTGATCGCCAGAATATAGTCGCCATATTCCGTATAGTAATCCTCTTTTGTGGCAACCTTTACAGTATCCCCTAAAATTTCTTTTGTTGCAGAGCAGCCCCGCAGTTCTACTTTCTTTTTATCCAAAAATTGCTTTGCCATAGGCAAAAATTCCCGAGCAATGGCACGGGAAACCAGAAGGGTTTCCGCCGCATTGCACACAGAGGGGCGAGAACATTTGGCATTATAGATAATTTCTGCACCCATCTGCAAGTTGGCTTCGCTGTCCACATAAATGTGACAATTGCCTACGCCTGTTTGAATCACCGGCATCTTGGCGTTGGCCACCACAGTCTGAATCAATCCGGCACCGCCACGGGGGATCAGCACATCGATATAATCCACCAAGCCCATCATCTCATTGGCCACAGCATGACTGGTGTCATGCACGAAACAGATACAATCCCGTGGGAACCCAGTCTGCTCCAATGCGTCCCGCATCACGGTGGACAGCGCCGTATTGCTGTGAATGGCTTCCTTGCCGCCCCGAAGGATCACTACGTTCCCGGATTTCAGGCAAAGCGCCGCTGCGTCCACTGTCACGTTGGGTCTGGCTTCATAGATAATGCCTATTACGCCTAAGGGAACCCGACGGCGACCGATGATCAGCCCATTTGGGCGCTTGGTCATCTTGGTCACTTCCCCAATGGGGTCTGGCAGAGCAGCCACCTGGCGTACGCCTTCCACGATGCCTGCAATTCGCTCTTCCGTCAAGGTCAGGCGATCCAGCAGAGAATCCGACATGCCATTGGCCCGCGCAGCTTCCAAGTCCGCTTCATTTGCTTCCAATATCTCTGCTTGCCGCGTCAAAAGGCAGGATGCAATGTTCAGAAGCGCCTGATTTTTTTCCTTCGTCCCCGCAATGCTCAGTACCCGTTCCGCATATTTGGCCGATTGGGCCATGGTTTCCAAAATCGTCATTTCCTTCCCCTCCTGCATTCAGCTCTGCTTCGTTGTAAATCGTGTGCCAACGGAATGATTATTTAAAATCTGGTACAATCGTTCCGTATCCGCTCCGTTTGTAATCACCATATCTACGCCGCTGTTCAGACAAATGGCAGCAGCATCCAGTTTTGTACTCATCCCACCGGTCCCCCAACAGGTACCGCTTCCGCCGGCCAACCGGCGGATGGAATCGTCCACCGCGTATACCACCGGAATCAGCTTTGCCGCGGGGTTCACATGCGGATCCTGGTCATACAATCCGTCAATGTCAGACAAAAGCACCAATAAATCCGCTTGACACAACACCGCCACCACAGCGGATAACGTATCGTTATCGCCAAAAACTTTGCTTTTTCCTGTTTCAATTTCTGCAAAGGAAACCGAGTCGTTTTCATTTACCACCGGAATCGCCCTCATTTCCAGCAGCGCCTCGAAAGTATTGCGCAGGTTTTCCGACCGATGTGGATCATCCACGTCATCCCGGGTCAGCAGAATTTGAGCCACTGTTTGCCCATATTCTCCAAAGAACTTGTCATACAGGTGCATCATCTCACATTGACCCACCGCTGCCACTGCCTGCTTAAGCCGAAGCTGTTTCGGTCGTTCCGGCAGGCGAAGCTTCCCGGTGCCGATTCCAATGGCGCCAGAGCTGACAAGGATCATTTCATGTCCCATACCCATTAAATCTGACAGTGTACGAGACAGCATTTCCATTCGATGAAAATTCAACGCTCCAGACGGGTGGACCAAGGTAGAAGTTCCCACCTTTACCACCACGCGCTTTTTGTTTTGTTCCTCTGCCACGGACATTTCCTCCTGCTCTACCTTCCCTGCCCTCCTTTGGGGATACAGGTGTTTTTCTCTCATGCAATTATGGTTCCGCGGTTATTATATCATAACTTTTTGTCAGATTAAAGTGCTATTTTTGCTTTGTTTCTTTATTTTTACAGTTGAATTTATGTTTCACTTGGGTTAGAATGTGGAATAGAATTCCCAGAACCTGGAAAAAGGAAGTGAACAGCATGATCAACGTGGTTCTGGTGGAACCCGAAATCCCCATGAACACCGGGAACATCGCCCGAACCTGCGCCGCCACAGGCAGCCATCTGCATCTGATTCGTCCTCTGGGTTTTGATATCAGCGACAAAGCGGTAAAACGCGCTGGACTGGATTATTGGCCTCTGGTCCATCTTTCGGTTTATGACAATTTAGAAGCGTTTTTTCAGCAGCATCCGCAGCCCGATCTTTGGCTGGCCACCACAAAGGCCCCTCGGGTTTATACGGAGGCCGCTTTTCAAGATAATTGTTTTCTGTTTTTCGGTAAAGAAACTGCCGGTCTTCCTTTGACGTTCCGTCAGGCACATTATCACCGCTGCCTGCGTCTTCCCATGCGGAAGGAGGCCCGTAGTCTGAACCTGGCAAACTCTGTTGCTGTTTTCGTATACGAAGCCTTGCGGCAAACAGGTTTTCCCGATCTTTCCGGCACGGGAGAAATGGCATCGGCCGCTCCTTGATGCCGTAGAAATATCGTTCAAAACAAAATAAGGAGGGAGCTTTTGCTCTTATGAATTATCAGAAAAAAAGCGTAGAACACGTACCTGTGGCAGGAAAGCGTGTTTTGCTACGCTGTGACTTCAATGTGCCTTTGGATAAAAAAACAGGCAAGATTATGGACAATACCCGTATTTCCGCCTCTTTGCCTACCATCCGCTATTTGCTTCAGAACGGTGCCGCCGTGATCGCCTGCTCTCATCTGGGCCGTCCCAAAGGGGAATGGAACCCCGCGCTGTCCTTGGCTCCTGTGGCCGCACTTTTGAGCGAGCTGCTGGGTCAACCCGTCAAAATGGCAAAAGATGTTATCGGGCCGGATGCCATGGCGCTGGCTGCCCAGCTGAAGCCCGGTGAGATCATGCTGCTGGAAAATCTGCGGTATCATAAAGAAGAGGAAAAGAACGACCCTCAATTCGCCAAAACGCTGGCCGACATGGCAGACCTGTTTGTCAGCGACGCCTTTGGCACCTGTCATCGTGCCCATGCTTCCACGGTTGGTGTGGCCGCTTATCTTCCAGCAGTCTGCGGCTTTTTGCTCAACCGTGAACTGGAGGTCATGGGCAATGTCCTGACCAACCCGAAACATCCCTTTATTGCGGTTTTGGGCGGTGCAAAAGTGTCGGATAAAATCGGCGTTATCCGCAATCTGTTGGAAAAAGCCGACACCATCTTAGTGGGCGGCGGTATGGCATATACGTTTCTCAAAGCCCAGGGTGGCGAAATCGGTGCTTCTCTGTGTGAACCGGATAAACTGGACTACGCCAAAGAAATTCTGGCTCTTGCCGCGGAAAAGAACACACCCCTTCTCCTTCCCATCGACACAGTGGCTGCTGCTGCGTTTTCTCCGGATGCAGAACCGGTTCTGGTTCCGTCCCGCAGCATTCCGACGGATCTGATGGGGATGGACATCGGTCCGGAAACCATAAAATCTTTCCAGTCCGTGCTTCGTACGGCTGGTGCAGTTGTCTGGAACGGCCCTATGGGCGTGTTTGAATTCCCCGCTTTTTCCACCGGGACACGCTCCATCGCAGAAACTATGGCACAGTCTTCTGCTGTCACCATTGTAGGCGGGGGCGACTCTGCTGCAGCGGTGGACCAGTTGGGGCTGGCGGACAAAATGACGCACATCTCCACCGGCGGCGGCGCTTCCTTGGAATTCCTGGAAGGAATCGAGCTGCCCGGCATTGCCTGCCTGCAGGATTAACCATATTGCGCTCTGCGCCACGAAAGGAGTTGCTTCACGTTGAACCGTAAATATCGCAAAACGGTGATTGCCGGTAACTGGAAAATGAACCACACCGCTACCCAAACCCGGGCCTTTGCAGAATCCCTCAAGGCCATCCTTCCAAAAAGCAAATGGTGCGAAATTGTTGTCTGCGTCCCGTTTGTGAACCTTCCGGCTGCGCTGAAGGCCTTTCGGGATACTCGTATCGCCATTGGTGCTCAAAATGTCCACTATGCGCCTTCCGGTGCGTTTACCGGGGAAATTTCTGCAGAAATGCTGAAAGATTTGGGCGTGCGATATGTGATCGTAGGGCATAGTGAGCGCCGCCAGATGTTTGGCGAAACGGATGAAATCATCAATCAGAAAATGCACGCTGCGCTAAATGCCGGTCTTTCCCCTATCTTGTGTGTCGGGGAAACGCTGGAACAGCGGGAATTGGGCGTCACCATGGAACGGATCACCCTTCAGGTAAAAACCGCCCTTGCAAACATTCCGGCCGACCGGATCCGCCGGGTGGTGATTGCCTACGAGCCCATTTGGGCCATCGGCACAGGCAAAACCCCCACGGTAGAACAGGCAAACGAGGTCTGTGAGGCCATCCGCACCATCATCCGGAAACTGTATGGTGCTCGCATTGCCCGCTCCGTTTCCATTCAATACGGCGGCTCTATGAACGAACACAACGCGGAGGGTCTGCTGGCCCAGCCGGATATTGATGGTGGGCTAATCGGCGGCGCCTCTTTGGACCCGGATACATTTATTGCAATTGTGCACGCAGCCAATCAAGACCATGCATAACATATTGGCCCCTCTGGCGCAAAGGCAGCTCTGTCCTGTCTTTGCGCTTGTTCGCCGTTTCTGGCGGTAATACACCTCTCTGCTTTGGTGTATATCCGGCTTGTTTTCTTGCCGGAGACAGCCTGTGAAGGGAATGATGGAATGAAAACACCTACCACATTGATTATTTTAGACGGCTATGGCCTCCAGCCCCCCGGCCCATATAATGCCATTTCCAATGGCCGCACGCCATATCTGGATCATTTGTTTGAGACCTGTCCTCACTGCCGCCTTTCTGCTTCCGGTTTGGACGTAGGACTGCCCCTGGGGCAAATGGGCAACAGCGAAGTGGGTCACACCAATATTGGCGCCGGTCGAGTGGTGTTTCAGGATCTGCCCCGGATTCATCTGGCCATTGAAAACGGCTCATTTTTCGAAAATTCTGTCTTATGCACCGTCATGGATGCCTGTAAGGCAGATGGTCAGGCCCTGCACCTAATGGGACTGCTTTCCGACGGCGGAGTACACAGTCATATTGACCACGTCTGGGCGCTGCTGAAAATGGCAAAACAGCGAGGCCTCTCGCGTGTGTACTTACACGCTTTTTTAGACGGACGAGACGTTTCTCCCACCTCCGGCAAACAATTTGTGGATCAGTGCATCTCCCAATGCAAATCCATCGGCGTGGGCCAGCTGGGCACGGTTATGGGCCGCTACTATGCCATGGACCGGGATAATCGGTGGGAGCGGGTAGAAAAAGCATATCAGGCCATTGTCTTGGGACAAGGTGTATTGGCCAATGATCCGGTTGCCGCAATTCAAGCCAGCTATGACGCTGGTACCACAGATGAATTCATAGCGCCCATGATTTGCGGCTGCGACGCCCGGATCCGGCCAAACGACAGCGTCATTTTTTTCAATTTCCGTCCTGACCGCGCCCGTGAATTAACCCGCGCCCTGGTGGATCCGGACTTTTCCGGTTTCTCGCGGACCCTTGGTTATTTCCCGTTAAACTATGCATGCATGACAGAATATGATGCCACAATGCCCAATGTATCTGTGGTGTTCCCCCGTCTGCCGCTGGAACATATTTTTGGCGAATACATCAGTCGCCTGGGGATGACCCAGCTTCGCATCGCGGAAACAGAAAAATACGCCCACGTCACTTTCTTTTTCAACGGAGGAAAAGAAACCGTTTTCCCCGGAGAAAACCGGGTGCTGATTCCTTCTCCCAGCGTGGCCACATATGACTTAAAACCGGAGATGAGCGCCTATGAAGTGGCCGCTGAGGCCGCCAGCCGCATTCGCAGCGGTCTCTATGATGTCATCATTTTGAACTTTGCCAACTGTGACATGGTAGGCCACACCGGTGTGTATGATGCCGCCGTGAAAGCAGTGGAAGCAGTGGATGACGGTGTGAGGGAAGTTGTAACCGCCACGATAGAGCGAGGCGGCATCGCCATTGTTACGGCAGATCACGGAAACGCCGAACAGATGCGCAATCAGGACGGCTCTCCCTATACCGCCCATACGACCAGTCCCGTTCCCTTTTTAATTCACGGCGCAAATGTCCGCTTACGGGAAGACGGGCGCCTGGCCGATATCGCCCCCACCATGCTGGATTTGATGGGGCTGGAAAAGCCGGAGCAAATGGAAGGGCGTTCTTTGATTGCAACATAAACAGCGTTTGAATGAAAACAGAAACGCAGCGTGTTTCTGCAACTTATGATAAAAAGTATGATGAAAACGGAAAAAGAGGAGTTATTATGAAACAGATCATTGAAATTGTAGACGTTTTGGCCCGGGAAATTTTAGACTCCAGAGGCAACCCCACCTTGGAAGCAGAAGTCTATCTGGATGATGGAACCGTAGGACGGGCCGCTGTGCCTTCCGGCGCATCTACCGGTATTTTTGAAGCCTGCGAGCTGCGGGACGGCGACAAAAACCGTTACCTGGGCAAAGGTGTTTCCACTGCTGTACAGAATGTAAACGGTGAAATCGCCGACGCTCTCATCGGTTCCAATGTGCTGGACCAGACGGAAATTGACAAAATGCTTCTTGACCTGGACGGCACCCCCAACAAATCCCGTCTGGGGGCAAATGCCATCCTAGGTGTCAGCCTGGCCTGCGCCAAAGCCGCGGCCGAATCTCTGGGCACTTCTCTTTACCATTATCTGGGCGGCGTCAATGCCAAGGTGCTGCCGGTTCCTATGATGAACATTTTAAACGGCGGCGCCCATGCTTCCAACAATGTAGACATCCAGGAATTTATGATCATGCCGGTAGGAGCCCCCTCTTTCCGGGAAGGATTACGAATGTGCGCAGAAGTGTTTCATGCGTTGAAAAAAGTCATTCACACCGCTGGCGGTTCCACTGCTGTGGGTGACGAGGGCGGCTTTGCTCCTGATTTAAAAAAAGATGAAGACGCCCTGAAACTTATTGTAGAGGCTATTGAAACCGCTGGCTTTGCTCCGGGGAAGGACTTTGGAATCGCCATCGACGGTGCCGTTTCTGAATGGTATCAGGAGGACGGAACCTATCGTCTGCCCAAGGCAAAGAAAATCATGACCCGCCAGCAAATGGTCAATATGTGGAAACAGTATGCTTCCAAATATCCTATTCTCTCTCTGGAAGACGGCATGGGAGAAACCGACTGGGAAGGTTGGGCCATGCTCACCAAAGCACTGGGTGGCAAAGTCCAGTTGGTAGGAGATGATTTGTTTGTCACCAATGTCTCTCGTTTAAAGGAAGGCATTGACCGGAAAGTGGCCAACTCGATTTTAATCAAAGTCAATCAGATCGGCACCCTGACGGAAACCATGGATGCCATCCAAATGGCCAATCGTGCCGGATATACCGCTGTGATTTCTCACCGTTCCGGCGAAACGGAAGACACTACCATTGCCGACTTGGCCGTGGCGCTCAACGCCGGCCAGATCAAAACCGGCGCACCCTCCCGCACCGATCGGGTCGCCAAATACAACCAGCTTCTGCGCATTGAAGAAGAGCTGGGTGCAGCGGCACAGTATCCGGGCCACAACGCCTTCTTTAATCTGAAATAAAGTTGCTTTTCTCTTTTTTCTCGTCCGTGAAATACGCCAGGTAACCTTTCCGCTTTCAGAAAGGAGACGATGGAAATGAAAAACCGATACTGCATCCATTGCGGCGCACCTTTGTCTGACGCCGCGCCGTCTCCCGTTGCAGACACCTCTGCTCCGCTGATCTTTTCCCGTCGGGAACAGGATGTCATTACGCTGATTTTATCTGGCTATACCGAAGGACAGATTGCGCAGACCCTTTATCTCACCGTCGGCACAATTAAAACATATAAGCGGAATATCTTCAAAAAACTGGGAATCCATTCCCGCCGGGAACTGTTTTCAGCTATTTATCAGCAGGAACGCACATTTTCTCCGGAGAAACTGCCCGCCGGGCGGCCCAGGCAGCGTTCGTTGTTTTGCATCCACTGCGGCAGCCCACTGGATCCCCGCGGTCAATATTGCGGTGCCTGCGGCACAAAAATTGTGCCGTAGAGAATAGGCGCATTTATCATTCTATATCGTTTCCAACAGTTTTGCCCTGCTGTGCAGTTTTCGCCGGCAGGGCAATTTGTTGTTTTTTTCTCTTCCCGGTCTCTTCCAACGGAAAATTTTGAATGAAAATCCACAGAATTTTTCACATTCAGATTTCCCGACCGGATTTTCCCTCCTTGGTTTTTATAATAGGAAAAAACGGAAGGACAAGCTCCTTCAAGGAGGGCAGACTGATGGAACGCACCAACTCCAATCCAAACCAAACACAATCCAAGCCCACCCGCTTTTTAGGGGATGCGCAGGCCGGCGGAGCACAGTCCACCATTATCCGCATCGCAGAATACGGAATCCGCTTTTTCTTGGGCGCCGTCTTGGCCAACGGCACACTGCTGGGCGGCTGTATCCCTTTCGGACTGGGTTTCGTGGGCGCTTCCGATCCGGGGCTATCCCATCTGTTTTCTCTTTTGGGGTGCTGCATCGGCTATTTGTTCGCGCTCTCTTTTTCTGTCTCATTGAAATACATCGCTGCATCCATTTTGATTTTCGCCGTTTCTTTTGCTTTTTTTGATCTGCGCGTCTACCGAAAGGCATGGTTTATGCCTTTGATGACCAGTTTTCTCACCGTTGCCACCGGTTTTGTTTACCTCCCGGAGCAGGGCTTTTCCGCTCGTGCTGTTCTTCTGTTCATAATGGAGGTCTCCGTGGCCGGCATCAGCGCATATTTTTATGAAATTGCTTTCTCTCCCTGGAACACCTCCACAGAAGAACCTCTCAGCCGAAAACAAATCACCGCCATTCTCCTGTTTGGCATCAGTGTCTTCATCGCCCTGGCTCAAGTGCATTTGCCCGGTCAGATTTCTGTAGGCCGTTTGGCAGCTGCCTTTTTCGTCATGTTTTACGCCTGGAAAAACGGCATTGGAATTGGCAGCGCTGTGGGAATTGCCACCGGCGTAGCCATGGATTTGGCTGCTGGTGTCGCTCCGTTTTATGCCATGGCATATGGTCTGTCCGGCCTGGTGGCCGGAGTTGTCTCCCGCAAGGGGCGGTTGCTTACAGCGGTAACCTATGTTCTGGTCAACGGCATTACGGTACTTTGGGCACTGGAATATCTCTCTTCTCTTTCTATCCTATATGAAGTGTTCATCGCCTCGGTCCTTTTCCTGCTGGTGCCGGAACAGCGGCTTTCCCGCCTGAGCGTGCTGTTTCAGGCCATTCCCTCAGCGGAGACAGAAAAGGAGAGTCCGCCAATCCGTTCTTATATCAAAGAGCGACTGGAAGAAGCTTCTGCCGCATTTCGGGAACTATATGAGGGAATTCGTTCCTCGTTCCAATCCAACCGCACCAGCGACCATGATATTGCTGTGCTGTTTGATCGGGCCGCCGGGCGCATTTGCCGCAACTGCCCGCTGTATGCCTCCTGCTGGCAGAGAGGCTATGCAGCCACGTTTGACGCGCTCTGCTCCGCTTCTAAAGCCATGTTGGAGCGGGGCCGGGCGGAAGTTTCTGATTTCCCCACTCAATTTTCCAAGCGCTGCATGCGTTTCCCTTCCTTCCTTGCCGCCACCAATGAAGAACTGACGGCGCTGCTGTATCGCAGGCAATATCGCAACCGACTGATGGAAAGCCGCATGGCCGTTTGTTATCAATACGAAGATCTGGCCGGAATTTTAGATCAAACGGCGGCCCAGTTAAATGCGCCTCTTCAGACCAATCCTCAATATATGCGGAAAGTAACGCAATTATTACAAGAAATGGAACTGGACGCTCAATGCAGCGTTTTTTACGATGCAGGGAACCATTTGCGGATAGAAATTGAAGGGGAAGGCTTGTCTATTTTGGGACAGGATCATATGCAGACCCAACTTTCCGATCTTCTGGACGTCCCTCTGCGGCCGCCCCAGTGGAAAGAAGGCGAACGGGAACGCATTGTCTTTACCGAATTGGAACCTCTGGCTGCCATCATCGGTGTAGCCGCCCGGCGGAAAGAAAAAGAAGCGATCAGCGGCGATAACGGCTCCTATTTCAAAACAGAAGACGGGATTTTGTATCTCCTGCTGGCGGACGGCATGGGCAGCGGAGAAGCCGCCGCCCGGGAAAGCAGCCTTGCCATTCATTTGCTGGAACGGTTTCTCAAAGCGGGCGTTCATCCCGAACCGGCTTTGAAAACTCTAAATTCCGCTCTCATCCTGCGCAGTGATTCAGAAGGCGGTTTTACCACTCTGGACCTGCTGCAGGTCAACTTGTTCACCGGCCAGGCCGATTTATATAAATTCGGTACCTCCCCTTCCTATTTCTGCCAAAAACAGCGGGTGCGGCGTATCTCCGGCAGCACCATGCCTGTTGGCCTTTCTGCCGGCGGAATCCCTGCGCCAGACATCGCTCATTTCCATGTGGATGCCGGAGATCTGGTGGTTTTGGTCAGTGACGGAATCTTAGGCGGCCGGGAAGACCAGTGGCTGCGAAACCTGACTACAGACCATCCGCAAGGTTCGCCACCTCGAAAACTGGCCCGTCGGATCATCGAGACCAGCGAGAAGTCCATCGGCTGCCAGGACGACAAAACTGTCATGGTGCTAGCGGTGGAAACACGAACGCCTCCGACAGACGGCGCCATTCAGTCCGTATAACGCATTTGCCCCCCGGCACAGCGTAAAAACCGCTGTGTCGGGGGGCTTTTTTATGGTTTTACCCGAGCATAAAACCGAATTTCCACCGTTTCGTCCACCGCCAAGTCTCCCAGTGCAATCCCCTGCTCCAGCGATACAGCTTCTGCCGGCGTCCGGCCTTCAATATGCAGAGAACGGGGAACATATTCCAGTTGTGGCGGCAGGGAATTTGTCACTTCCACCTGATGCAAGGGCACATTCCCTGTGTTTTCCACCTTAATCTGATACAATACCGGCGGCCCTTCTTCCCATGCTGCCGCTCGATCCGCTGCTTTCCAGATGGAAATGCCCGGCTGTATCCGCACCAATTCCGCCGGGTTGGACAGCACCCGTCCTGAATGGCTCATCCCCTGGAGTTCATATTCATAAGTTACTTCCGCGGCGCTCACAGGTGCGTCAGGCGCTGTCTCCCGGGGCAGTGCCTGAAAGGTCAAAACGGCACGTTCACCGGCCGGCAATGTGCCGACTAAAATCCCATCGGCCAAAGGTTCCTCCGATAAGTGATTCCCGTTTACTGTTACATTGGAAATATCGAACCACTGCGCTGCATGGGAATCAAATACTTTTACCCGCTGTAGCGGCAAATCGGATTTGTTGCAGATGACAATGGTATATGTAACCGGCTCGCCCCAGTGGGCGCTGGTGGGGACAACGGTTTTCGTCACCTCTACCCGCAGCACATGTACCACAGCCGGGTTGCTTTTTTGGGAAATGGTCCCCGCCGTACCGTAAGGGTCCATGCGGTATTGCCCCCTGACAGACGCAGTATGTGGACAAACGGCGTCTGCTCGGGTTGTCTGAGCGTCCATGGCTCCGCCTCCCGTTTTACTGATGTGACCGGGATCGTGTAAAACCCCGCCCTCTTTCCACTATATGCAGCCGCTTCTTTTTTGTCCCTGCCACAGCCGCTAACCCTCCGGCGAAATCGCCGGAGGGTTAGCGGATGGATTATTGCATTAAGCTGCAAACCAGGTCGGCATATCGGGCCGGATCCTCAATGGGTAAATTGGCAATCAGCAATGCCTGATTATATAAAATTTCCGTGTATTTCTTTGCCTTCTCCACATCTTCAGTTACAGCAGTGCGCAGCGCTGTAAAGGCGGTGCTGTTGGGATTCAGTTCCAAAATCCGCGGAGCCACAATTTCCCGCGGGTCCCCTTCCCCTTTCGCCTGGTTCAAATACCGCTCCATGCCCAGAGAAAGCGGGCCGTCAGTGGTCATGCAAACCGGATGGCTGACCAGTTTTTTGGAGATGCGCGCTTCTTTGATCTTGTCACCCAGTGTTTCTTTCACGAAGTCCAAAACATCTTTGTTTTCCTCTGTTTGCTTCTGGGCCAGAGCCTTTTCCTCTTCTGTCTCCGGCAAGGCGTCATCATCGTTGATGGACTTAAAGGATTTCCCTTCCTGGGCTCCTAAAATCTGCAGGGTAAATTCATCGATTTCGTCCGTCAGATACAGAATCTCATATCCGCGTGCGGCAATCCGTTCCGCCTGGGGCAGTTTTGCAATCTGCTCTGCTGCTTCACCGGCGGCATAGTAAATAAAGGGCTGCTCGTCCTTCATCCGCACCACATAATCACTGAGGGTGGTCATTTCTTCCCCTTGGGAAGTCTGGAACAGCAGCAGATCCCGCAGTTTTTCCTTGTGGGCGCCGTAATCTGCCACCACACCGTATTTTAGCTGAAGTCCAAAGGCACGGTAAAAGGTTTCGTATTTCTTTTTGTCATTGACCTGCAATTTCAACAGTTCGGATTTTATTTTCTTTTCCAAATTATTGGAAATTACTTTGAGTTCTTTGGTCTGCTGCAGCATTTCCCGGGACAGATTCAGCGATAAATCCTGAGAATCCACCACACCGCGGACAAAGCGGAAATGCTCTGGCAGAAGGTCGGCGCATTTTTCCATGATCATCACGCCGCTGGAATACAAAGCCAGCCCCTTTTGATACTCCCGCGTATAAAAGTCATACGGCGTACGGGCAGGCACGTACAGCAGCGCTTTGTATGTCACAGCGCCTTCTACACTTACCTGAAAAGACAGCAGAGGATCTTCAAAATCTCCAAACTGTTCTTTATAAAAGTCGTTCTTCTCTTCCTCCGTCACTTGATCTTTGTTCCGCTGCCACAGAGGAACCATACTGTTAAGGACTTCTTCCTCCCGATAGGTTTCCCATTCCGGCTTCGCATCTTCGGGCGCATCCGCCGGCTGCTCTTTCCGCCGGGTTTTTTCCACTTCCATCCGGATCGGATAACGAATGTAGTCCGAATATTTTTTGATTAAGTTCCGCAGGCGGTAAGAGTCTAAAAACTGGCTATACCGATCGTCTTCCGTATCTTCTTTCAACTTCATAATGATCTCGGTACCTACATCTTCTTTGTCGCATTCCGCAATGGTGTATCCGTCTGCCCCGGAAGACTCCCAGCAATATGCCTGATCTGATCCATAGGCCCGGCTTTTCACTGTTACCGTGTCGCTGACCATGAATGCGGAATAAAAACCTACACCAAACTGGCCAATAATATCCACATCCGGATGTTCTTCCGGATTCAAATCCTGTTTAAATTGAAGCGACCCACTGCGGGCAATCACTCCCAGGTTGTTTTCCAGTTCGTCTTTTGTCATACCGATGCCATTGTCGGAAATGGTCAATGTGCGGGCGTCCTTATCCGCCTTGATCCAGATAGAAAAATCAGATCGGGATAAACCCACTTTATCGTCTGTCAGCGCCAAATAAGCCAGCTTATCCACAGCATCGCTGGCATTTGACACTAATTCCCGCAAAAAGATTTCTTTATGCGTATAGATGGAATGAATCATCAAATCCAACAGTTTTTTTGATTCTGCTTGAAATTGCTTTTTTTCCATTATCACAGCGCCTCCAGAAAAAAATAAAAGGTATTAGCACTCTTTCTTGTCGAGTGCTAATACCACTATAATACATCCTGTCCAAAAAAGCAAGGACATTTTTCGGTTTTACAAGGTGAGCAGGCCTTCCCATTCCGCCCGGCGAAGAAAAGACGCCAGGTAGACCAGCAGGTATAGCGTCAGCCCTATGTAGAGCAGCATAGTCTCTGTCGGATGGCCGTCTGCCAACGTGACCAAGGAAAAATAACAGGTCAGCCAACCAAACAAAAGTGCCGGTTTTACCTTTGCCTTGCCATAGTCAAAGCTGGAAATATGATAAAACGCCAATACCGCGCAGATAATGGCAAACAGCTCGTATAAATACTGGAGCAACACCGGGTTCGCCGCATGATTTTCATAGGCCAGAATCAGCCAATAGCAGCAGAAAAACGGCGGAACCAGAAGCCGCAGGCGATAGCGCCCCTTCTCCCGCTGGCCGAAATTCCCTTTTGCTGTCCAGGCCAAAGCGCACGCCGTCACCACGGCAAACACGCCTAAAATCAGTCGGCTTGCGGAAAGCGAAGGCCCTGACAAGGCTTTCACCACAAACAGCGCACCGCCGACCGCCACCGCTGCTGCCGCCACACAGTACGCTCCGAAAAAGACGGGGCTTTCCGTCAGAGAGGCTCTATCATACCAGAAGAGCGGTTCATGCTTAATCCGCAAAACCACAATGAGGAAAAAGAGAAAAACTGCTCCGCTGAGTGCGATCAAAAGAATTCCAAACAGATTTCCCGGAACAGCAAGGCCCGTCTCCGGTTCAAACCCTGTTTTTCGCTCCATCCCCCGCAGCACAGCACCGATTATTCCGGTCACCAGCGCAAGCAAAGA
>JAFOJR010000024.1 GCA_017420125.1 Oscillospiraceae bacterium
CCAGTTCAAACGCAGGCAGCCCCCTGGAGAGAAAGCACTCTGCCAGGACCTCATAGCCGGATACGCCATGCAGGCCCAAGCTGCGTATTTTGCAGATCAAGGATTATCCCACCCTCCTGTTGCATAGACTTTTTTCAACGGTTTTTCTCTATATCATACATGATTCCAAAAGCCTTTTCAACCATTATTCCCCTGTCGTCTTGTTAAAATCACCGGAAACCAGTGGGAAGACTCTATCTGTATTTTGAAGATAAGACGAAAATCTTCCATTTTGCATTTTTGAATTTACTTTATTGCATCAAAATGATAAGATAAAAACGATAAATTTTACGACTTTATAAAAAAGGAGGACTCCCACGCATGAGCAGACAGCGTAAAACAATGGACGGGAACACCGCCGCTGCGCACGTTTCTTATGCTTTCACAGAAACAGCCGCAATTTTCCCGATCACCCCTTCCTCTGTTATGGCAGAGCTGGCAGACAAATGGTCTGCAAGCGGCAGACTGAACATTTTCGGACAGCCTGTTAAGGTAGCAGAAATGCAATCAGAAGCTGGTGTTGCCGGTGCTGTACACGGTTCTTTGACCGCCGGTGCCCTGACCACCACCTATACTGCCTCCCAGGGGCTTCTTCTGATGATTCCAAATATGTATAAAATTGCAGGCAGCATGCTGCCCAATGTCATTCACGTCTCCGCCCGAGCTTTGGCAACCCATGCTTTGTCCATCTTCGGCGACCATTCCGATGTTATGGCCTGCCGCGGCACCGGGTATGCGATGCTGGCCTCTGTCAATCCGCAGGAAGCAATGGACTTAGGCGCTGTAGCCCATCTGGCTGCCATTCGCGGCAGGGTTCCTTTCCTCCACTTCTTCGATGGGTTCCGCACCTCCCATGAGATGCAGAAAGTCGAAGTTTGGGATTATAAGGACTTGGCGGAAATGGTGGATATGGACGCTGTGCAGGCCTTCCGGGATAGAGCCATCAATCCCAACCATCCTTTTATGCGCGGCAGCGCTCAAAACCCCGATATCTTCTTCCAGTCCCGCGAAGCTGCCAACATCTATTATCAGGCAATTCCCGGCATTGTGGAAGATTACATGAATCAGGTCAATGCCAAAATCGGCACAGATTATAAGCTGTTTAACTACTATGGTGCACCCGATGCAGAAACCGTTCTGGTTGCCATGGGTTCTATCTGCGACACCGCAGAGGAAACTATCGACTACTTGCTGAAAAAAGGCGAAAAAGTGGGGCTCATCAAAGTCCGCCTGTTCCGTCCCTTCGCAGCAGACCGTTTTGTTGCTGCCATTCCCGCCACTGCAAAGTCTGTTGTCGTGCTGGATCGCTGTAAAGATCCCGGCGCCACAGGGGAACCCCTGTATCTGGACGTGGTTGCCGCTCTTTCTTCCCAGCAGCGTACAGGCCTGAAGGTCTGCGGCGGCCGTTATGGCTTGGGCTCCAAAGACACCACGCCCGGCTGTGTCATCGCTGCATTCCGCAACGGCCAGTCGCCCTCTCCGCTGAACAGCTTTACAGTAGGCATCACTGATGATGTAACGCATCTGTCCGTTCCCATTGCAGAAGAACCGGACACCATCCCTGCAGGCACTGTTTCCTGTAAATTCTGGGGCCTTGGCTCTGACGGTACGGTGGGCGCCAACAAGAACTCCATCAAGATCATCGGTGACCACACTGATATGAACGTTCAGGCCTACTTTGAATATGACTCCAAAAAATCCGGCGGCGTCACCATCTCGCATCTGCGCTTCGGCGACAGCCCTATCAAGTCCACTTATTTCGTTTCTCAGGCAGATTTTGTGGCCTGCCACAATCCGTCTTATGTGGAAAAATATAAAGTAATTCAAGACATCAAGCCAGGCGGCACCTTCCTGCTGAACTGCGGCTGGGATGTGGAAGAATTGGGTCAGCATTTGCCGGCCGATGCCAAGCGGTATCTTGCCAAAAACAATATTAAGGTATATACCTGCGACGCGATTCCCAAGGCAAAAGAACTGGGTCTGGGCAACCGGACCAACACCATTCTGCAGTCCGCTTTCTTCAAGCTGTCCAATATCATCCCCATCGAGGATGCTGTTCAGTATATGAAAGACGCCGTTGTAGCAACCTACAGTCGAAAAGGCGAAAAGGTGGTTTCCATGAACCACGCAGCTATCGACGCCGGTGTGGACGCTGTTAACGAGTTGACGATTCCTGCTGATTGGGCCAATGCACAGGACGTTTCCAAAGAAGTGGAAATCCGCACCAACCGGAAAGATCTGGCAGAATATATAAAGAACGTCATGATTCCTGCCAACGGCCACTACGGAAACGAACTTCCTGTTTCCGTCCTGGCGAAAAATGTAGACGGCACCTTGCCCGCCGGCACCTCTGCCTTTGAAAAGCGCGGCATCGCCGTGGATGTTCCCCGCTGGATTCCCGAAAACTGTATCCAGTGCAACCAATGCTCCATGGTATGTCCTCACGCGGTTATCCGCCCCTTCGCGCTGACCGCAGAAGAAGCAGCCGCCGCACCGGCCGGCCTGAAAACCGCCAAGATGAACGGCAAAGGCTGCGATGGGTATCAGTTCTCCATGGTCATCTCACCGTATGACTGCACCGGTTGCGGCTCTTGCGTCAACATCTGCCCGGCAAAGGACAAGGCTTTGGTAATGGAACCCCTGGAAACACAGGCCGAACAGAACGATGTATTCCTGTACGCAGTGGATCAGGTTTCCGAGAAAGAATTGCCCTTCGCCATCGACACAGTCAAGGGTTCTCAGTTCTCCACTCCGCTGTTGGAGTTCTCCGGCGCCTGTGCAGGCTGTGGTGAAACCCCATATGCCAAACTGGTTACCCAGCTCTTCGGTGACCGGATGTATGTGGCAAACGCCACCGGCTGTTCTTCCATCTGGGGCGGCTCTGCTCCTTCTCTGCCTTACACAGTGAACAAGGAAGGCAAGGGCCCTGCTTGGGAAAACTCCCTGTTTGAAGACAACGCCGAATTCGGCTACGGCATGAACATGGCTGTTCAGCATCGCCGCAACAAGGCTGTGGAACTGGCCACCACCATTGTGGGCTGTGAAAATGCTCCGGTAAGCCTGGTGGAAGCTGCCAAGGCATGGCTGGAAACCAAGGATGACAGCGCCGCTTCCTGCCAAACTTCCAAGACCTTGATTGCAGAACTGGAAGCTGCTCTGAATGACAACTCTTCCTGCGGTGAAAAACCTTATGTAACCGCTCTGTATAACATGAAAGATATGCTGGTGAAGCCCTCCATGTGGATGTTCGGCGGCGACGGCTGGGCCTATGATATCGGTTACGGCGGCCTGGATCACGTCATTGCCAGCGGTGAAAACGTCAATATCTTGGTATTCGACACCGAAGTTTATTCCAATACCGGCGGCCAAGCCTCCAAGGCTTCCCAGACCGCTCAGGTGGCACAGTTTGCCGCTGCAGGTAAAGTAATGAAAAAGAAAGACCTGGCTCAGATCGCCATGGCATACGGTTATGTTTACGTGGCCCAGGTTGCCATGGGTGCAAACTATCAGCAGACACTGAAAGCCATTGCAGAAGCCGAAGCATATCCCGGACCTTCTCTGATCATCGCTTATGCCCCCTGCATCAACCACGGTATCAAGAGTGGCATGAGCAAAGCCATGGATGAAATGAAACATGCTGTGGAAGCCGGCTACTGGCATCTGTTCCGCTATAATCCGGCTCTGGAAGCAGAAGGGAAAAACCCCTTCCAGCTGGACAGCAAGGCGCCCGAAGGCGACTATCGCAAGTTCCTGATGAACGAAGTGCGGTACAGTTCCTTGCCCCTGGCCTTCCCCGATCGGGCAGAAAAGCTCTTCGAAAAGGCCGAAAAGGACGCCAAAGACAAATACGCAAAATTGGCTTATCTGGCAAAACAGTAATATCACTTTCCCCGGGAAACATTTTCTCCTGGTCTTATCAATCAATAAAACGCCTCTGGCGGCGAAAATCGCCGCCAGAGGCGTTTTTCGTTCCATATAAGGAAAGGGAAGGGATCTCCACTTTTTGTCCGTCAGGCGAAAAAACTCCCGCCCGGAAGCCCGGACGGGAGTCTTGTATCTTTTAAATTATGTAGAAAGTTCTGTTTGATTAATTTGCAATTCGGCGGCCACCGACAAAAATGCTGGCATAATATTTGGAATCCAGACTGTTGATCCGCACGGTGCTGCCAGTGGTGGAAGCGTGGATAAACTGGCCATCGCCAATATAGATTCCCACATGTGTTGCCGCGTAGGCAGAGCCTTTTGCACGGAAGAACACCAGATCGCCGGGCTTCAGGTTTGCACGGGTCACTGCGGTGCCGTTGTTTTTAAACTGAGTAGAAGCGGTACGACGGATCGTATATCCGCATTGTTTCATTACATACTGGGTAAAACCGGAACAGTCAAACCCGGCAGGGGAGGAACCGCCGTATACGTAGCGGACACCCAAATATTTTTTGGCACAGGCAACAATGGCATTGCCGGCAGTAGAATTTGATGTTGTAGCGGCAGGCACAGTTGTTTTTTCACCGGCCTGGGTCTTCACTGTTGTCGCAGATGCAGTTGTGGTTGCTGCGGCGGAAGAGGGTGTGATGTAACTTCCGCTGGCATAGCCGGTCTTGCCGTTATAGCTGATCTTGTACCAGCCGTTGTTGACTCCGCACAGCGTAACCACAGCGTGATCCGGCAAGCTGCACAAGACAGAACTGCCGGTGTTTGCGGCAGAGCGGAGCCGCAGAGTGGACCCATTTGCATTTACCTGGCCATTGCCTAAGGAAGCATCCTTTACTGCAGCAACTTTTAAATAACTGGCGGACATATATCCCAGTTTGCCGCCCCGGCTGACCTGATACCAGTCGTTGTTTGTTTTATTTAATACGATAACGGTTTCGTTTTTGGATGCCGTTGCCAAAATAGAACTGGATGTATTCGCTTCTGCCCGCAGACGCAGTCCGCTGCCTGTGACAGTGCCGACACCGACCAACGCTGCACTGGCGCAGGCAATGCACAAAGAGCCTGCAACAACTGTGGTGGCAATGGTGCGAATAAGTCGGTTGATTCCCTTCATCTTTTCTGTCCTCCGTTTCCAAATCGTTTTGATCTTATTTCCGTGCGGCCAGTGCCCGTTCCAGCCAGACTGCTGCAACGTCCATGGCCTGGTACAAATTATCTTTCTCGCTCTTTTTCACAACCCGTTCCCGGCCTTTTACATTAGGATCCGTCAACTGGAGCTGGACAGAAACTTTGGATGCCATATCCAAATCGTCTTTCCACTTTTTTTGCTCTGTCAACTGAAACATAATAATATAAGGATCCGTCATGCTGCCATAATAAATGACAGAATCTTTCCGGCGGAGCGGACGTCCTTTATAAGTCAACGGGGAAGTTTTTCCCGTTTTCGCATTTGCCATTCTATCGGCTCCTTCCCTTAATTGCAGATACGGTGTGAAATTATTTCGCATGCTTTGTTACCAAATTGTAACACATTTGTATCATGTCTGTCAATTCTTTTCTTTGCGTTCTTAAAATTTCCATATATAATTGGGCAATATGATATAATATTTCCTGTTTGCTCTCTTTGTTTTCAGTGAAATTTTAATAAAATTTCCAGAAAATCCCGTTGGGAACGCAAATGGAACAGGTGGAAATCGCAAAGAAATCGCAAAAATA
>JAFOJR010000025.1 GCA_017420125.1 Oscillospiraceae bacterium
CACTTGTTCATGAATACTACGATGTAAGGAATACCAACCTGGCGGGCAAGCAGAACGTGCTCACGAGTCTGTGCCATAACACCATCGGTAGCTGCTACTACGAGGATAGCGCCGTCCATCTGAGCTGCACCAGTGATCATGTTCTTAATATAGTCAGCATGGCCCGGGCAGTCAACGTGTGCATAGTGACGGTTTTCGGTTTCATATTCCACGTGTGCGGTGTTGATGGTGATACCGCGTTCTCTTTCTTCGGGAGCCTTATCGATCATATCATAAGCTTCGAACTGTGCCTTGCCCTGATAAGACAGATACTTGGTGATTGCTGCGGTCAGCGTGGTCTTACCATGGTCAACGTGACCGATGGTGCCGATATTTACGTGAGGTTTGGTTCTTTCAAACTTCTGCTTTGCCATTTGGTTAAGCCTCCTTATTCCTTGTTCATTTTATTTTTTCGTTTTCACGCGCTCTTTAAGAACTTTTTAGATATTTTACAGCATAACAGGCCGGAATGCAACTATAAATTTCATTTAGAAACGGCTTCCGCCTCTGTTTTCAATGATCTTTTCCTGAATCGACTTTGGCAGCTCCACATAGTGGCTCGGCTCCATGGTATATTGCCCGCGGCCCTGAGTTTTGGAACGCATATCCGTTGCGTAGCCAAACATCTCGGACAGGGGCACCATGGCATCGATCTGCTGTGCGCCGGCGCGGGCTTCCATCCCCTGGATCTGGCCGCGGCGGGCATTTAAGTCACCGATGACTTCGCCCATATACTCTTCCGGCACGATGACGGAAACTTTCATAATCGGCTCCAGCAAAACGGCGCCGGCCTTCTTGCATGCCTCTTTGAATGCCATGGAACCGGCAATCTTAAAGGCCATTTCAGAAGAGTCCACTTCATGATAAGAGCCATCGTACAGGGTGACCTTCACATCTACGACGGGATAGCCTGCCAGTACGCCGGCCTGCATCGCGCCCTGGATCCCCTGATCCACAGCAGGAATATATTCCTTCGGCACCACGCCGCCGGTGATGCTGTTGACAAATTCATACCCCTTGCCGGGTTCGTTGGGCTCTACGCGGAGTTTAACATGACCGTACTGTCCCTTACCGCCGGACTGACGGGCATACTTGGTATCCTGTTCCACAGACTTGCGGATGGTTTCCTTGTATGCAACCTGGGGTGCGCCTACATTGGCTTCCACTTTGAATTCACGCAGCAGTCTGTCTACGATGATTTCCAAATGGAGTTCGCCCATGCCGGCAATGATGGTCTGTCCCGTTTCTTCATCGGTGTACGTTTTGAAGGTGGGGTCTTCTTCCGCCAGCTTTATCAGCGCGATGCTCATTTTTTCCTGACCGGCCTTTGTTTTCGGCTCGATGGCCACACGAATAACCGGTTCCGGGAATTCCATGGATTCCAGGATGATGGGGTGCTTTTCATCGCAGAGCGTGTCGCCGGTTGTGGTATTTTTCAGGCCGACGGCAGCGGCGATATCGCCGGAATATACTTCCTGGATATCTTCGCGGTGGTTGGCGTGCATCTGGAGAATGCGGCCGAACCGCTCTTTCTGCCCCTTGGTGGAATTGATGACGGTGGACCCGGCTGAGATATGGCCGGAATACACACGGAAGAAAGACAGACGGCCCACAAACGGGTCTGTCATAATTTTAAATGCGAGGGCGGAGAACGGCGCATCGTCGCTGGACGGACGGCTGCTCTCTTCGCCGGTGTCCGGGTCAATCCCCGCAATATCCTTAACATCAGTGGGCGCCGGCATATAATCCACAATGGCATCCAGTAATTTTTGAACGCCCTTGTTCCGGTAAGACGTACCACAGGTCACGGGGATCATCTTTGTTGCAACCGTTGCGGCACGAATGGCCTTCCGGATCGCATCTACGGAGATTTCTTCCCCTTCCAGATACTTTTCCATGATTTCATCATCGAAATCGGAAATTGCCTCCAGCAGTTTAATGCGGTATTCTTCGGCGATTTCCTTCATGTCTTCCGGAATTTCTTCGACCCGCATATCTTTGCCCAAATCATCGTAATACACGTCGGCGTTCATCTCCACAAGGTCGATGATTCCCTTAAATGTATCTTCCGTCCCGATGGGCAGCTGGATGGGAACGGCATTGCATTTCAGCCGATCCTCAATCATGCGAAGAACATTATAGAAATCTGCGCCCATAATGTCCATCTTGTTGACATAGATCATCCGGGGAACACCGTAATGATCTGCCTGACGCCACACGGTTTCCGACTGCGGCTCCACGCCGCCCTTTGCGCACATGACGGTAACAGAACCGTCTAACACACGAAGGGACCGTTCCACTTCCACAGTAAAGTCTACGTGGCCCGGTGTATCGATGATATTGATCCGGTGATCCTTCCAGAAGCAAGTGGTTGCTGCGGAAGTGATGGTGATGCCGCGTTCCTGTTCCTGGGCCATCCAGTCCATCGTTGCGGTACCCTCGTGGGTCTCGCCGATTTTGTAGTTGACGCCGGTATAATACAGGATACGTTCTGTGGTTGTGGTCTTGCCCGCATCAATGTGGGCCATAATCCCGATATTTCTTGTTTTCTCTAAAGAAACTTGCCTTGGCATTCTATATTGCTCCTAATTTCTCTTCTCGGCAAGCATAGAACCTTCTATGCTTCCATACCCAAATTTCTACATGGCTTGCGCTGCGCCGCACAGGTGGCGCCTGCTTTATAAAGTCCTGATAAACTGCTGTGACAGCAGGATTACCAGCGATAGTGGGCAAATGCCTTGTTGGCCTCTGCCATCTTGTGTGTATCTTCACGCTTTTTCACGGCGCTGCCGGTGTTGTTGGCCGCGTCCATGATTTCACCGGCCAAACGCTCCCGCATGGTTTTTTCGCTCCGTGCGCGTGCGTAATTGGTCAGCCAGCGCAGACCCAACGTCTGTCTTCTGTTGGGGCGTACTTCGATGGGCACCTGGTATGTTGCACCACCGACACGACGCGCCTTGACTTCCAATACCGGCATAATATTTTCCAACGCTGCATTAAATGCTTCCAAAGGATCATTTCCGGTCTTCTCCTGGATCAGCTCAAAAGCGCCATAAACAACTTTTTGCGCAACACCTTTTTTCCCGTCCAGCATGACACTGTTGATCAGTCTGGTCACCATGACGGAATTGTAGAGCGGATCCGGTAAGACCTCTCTCTTGGGTACGTTTCCTCTTCTGGGCACTTTGCTTCCCTCCTTCACAGTCTGATTTCATAGGTACTCGAAAGCGTGCCCGCTTCCGTAATTGCGCCCCGTTGGATTTATAACAGCGAATTTGCAATTTATAAAAACATCAGGGCTGCGGCAGTCCTTGCCGCACTGATTGAAATTTTTTTCAGTGGCAAAAAAGAATTACTTTTTGCTTCCCTTCGGACGTTTTGCGCCATACTTGGAACGGGCTTGCATACGGCCGGTGACACCCTGGGTATCCAGACTGCCGCGGATGATGTGATACCGTACGCCAGGCAGGTCCTTTACACGGCCGCCGCGGATCATGACCACGGAGTGCTCCTGCAGATTGTGTCCCACGCCGGGAATGTAAGCCGTCACTTCATAGCCGTTGGTCAGACGAACACGGGCAATCTTCCGCAGTGCGGAGTTCGGCTTTTTCGGGGTGGACGTTCTGACTGCTGTGCAGACACCTCTCTTCTGGGGAGAGGACAGATCTGTTTCCCGATCCTTCAGGGTGTTGAGGCCCTTCTGCATCGCCGGAGAATTGGACTTATAAGTCACTTTTTCTCTGCCTTTCCGTACCAATTGGTTAAATGTAGGCATTCCTTTTTTCCTCCTTTCCTTTTCAAATTTCATAAATCTATGTCAGCCCCATAGGGGTAACATGCCGGGATTACATTATTTTACACACAGCGGAAAATTTTTATACACCTGTTTCCGTCATGCGGGCGGATCTTTGATCAGCACTGCTGCAGCAGAGCCCACCAGAATTCCACAGGCTTTTCCCAATGCCTGCATGCTGGCCACAGATGAAACAGGAACATCCATGGATTCCGCCAGCGTCCGCAAGGGGGCGGTCAGATTCGGGTCTGCGTCTTCCGCTAAAAAAACCCGCGCGGCACGTCCCTCCGCAATGGCCCGGCGGGACTGCTTCGCCCCTATCACTTTCGCGCTCTCTTTCAATGTGCCTGGCATAACAATATGCCTCCTTTGTCTCTTGCCGGCCTGCCGGATCCTGCCCCGAAAAACAGGGAAACATCTGCCATTACTGCAGACCTGCACGATTTAACATTATACCATTGTGTTATTTCCCCGTCAAGCAGAAAAAACGCACGAAAAATCCTTTTTCCCCGTGCCGTTTCTCTCTCTTTTCTCTCATTTTGGCTCCACTGCCGTCCAAAAAGCAGCCAGAGGCTCCGGGGTTATCCCCAGAGCCTCTGCTGTATCCACCCGTCTCAAACGGGCAGCTGCTTTTAAAATTGCGAAGCCATGTCTGTCACAAACTGTTCCGGTTCCGCTGGCCGATGAAGCTCTTCGTCGAACTCCTGATACATCTGCATGCCGGATCCCGCAGGGATCAGCTTTCCGATGATGACATTTTCTTTCAGGCCCTGCAGCCGGTCCACCTTGCCTTTGATGGCGGCTTCTGTCAATACCTTTGTGGTCTCCTGGAAAGAAGCGGCAGACAGGAAGGAATCCGTTGCCAGAGACGCTTTGGTAATTCCCATTAAGAGCTGGGTGCAGGTTGCCTCCTGCAGGTCGGTTTCCCCGGCGGCGATTCGATCCCGAATGGCCTGGTTGGCATCCAGGAACTCAAACCGGTCCACCATGGAGCCGGACAGCAGGTTGGTGTCTCCCGCGTCTTCCACCCGCACTTTGCGGAGCATCTGACGTACGATAACCTCAATGTGCTTATCGTTGATATCAACACCCTGCTGGCGGTACACCCGCAGGACTTCCTGAATCAGATAATTATGAACTGCGGAGATGCCGCGGATCCGCAGCACTTCGTGGGGGGACAGGGCGCCATCGGTTAACTCCTGGCCCTTTTCCACATACTCGCCTTCCTGGACGCGAATTCCCGCACTGTAGGGAACGGCATATGTCTTTACCTCTCCGCTGTCCGGATTGGTAATGGTAATATTGCAAAGGGAGTTCCGCTTGGCTTCCTCCATGTGCACCTGCCCGTCAATTTCTGCCATCTGCGCCATCTTCTTGGGTTTTCTGGCTTCAAACAGTTCTTCGACGCGGGGCAGACCCTGGGTGATGTCATCCCCGGCCACGCCGCCGGTGTGGAAGGTACGCATGGTGAGCTGGGTGCCCGGCTCGCCGATAGACTGTGCTGCAATGATACCCACTGCTTCTCCTGCCCCCACCGGCTCGCCGATTGCCAGGTTGATCCCATAACATTTGGAACAAACGCCGGAGCGGGCCTGGCAGCACAAAACACTTCTGATTTTCACTTCGTGAATGCCGGCCGCTTCGATGCGCTTTACATCGTCGTCGTCAATCAGCTTGTCTTTCGATAACAGCAGATTGCCGTCCTGATCATACAGATCTTCCACCAGATAGCGCCCGCGCAGACGGTCCTTGAATTCTTCAATGACCTGCCCCTGTTCGGACAGTTCGGAAACCGTGATGCCTTCCGTGGTGCCGCAGTCGTCCTCCCGGATGATCACTTCCTGGGAAACGTCCACCAGACGGCGGGTCAGATAACCGGAGTCTGCCGTCCGCAGCGCCGTATCCGCCAATCCCTTTCGCGCCCCTCTGGAAGAAATGAAGTATTCCAAAACCGACAGGCCCTCTCGGAAGTTGGCCTTAATGGGGATTTCAATGGTCTTACCGGCCGTGTTCGCCATCAGGCCGCGCATACCGGCCAGCTGGCGGATCTGTTTCATGGAACCGCGGGCGCCGGAATCGGCCATCATGAAAATGGGGTTGAAGCGATCCAGATTTTCCTGCAGCGCAACGGTGACCTTGTCGGTGGTTTCCTCCCACTCGGCAACCACCAGGCGATACCGCTCCTCGTCGGTGATAAAGCCCATGCGGTACTGCTGTTCAATTTGAATGACTTTTTGTTCACTTTCGTGGATCAGTTGTTTTTTCATTTCCGGCACGGCCATGTCGGAAATGGAGATGGTCAGCGCGCCCTGGGTGGAGAATTTAAAGCCCAGTGCTTTAATCCGGTCCAGCACACCGGCAGAAACTGCAAACCCGTGTTTTGCGATGCACTTTTCAATGATTTTCCCCAACTGCTTTTTGCCGCAGGTGAAGTTGACTTCAAATTCGAACAGGTTTTCCGGATTGGAACGGTCCACAAAGCCAAGGTCCTGTGGAATCACTTCGTTGAAAATGATCCGGCCCACGGTGGTATTCACGCGTTTCTGCCGAATTTCACCATCCACTTCTTTTTCCACCCGTACGGAAATCGGCGCATGAATGCCCACTACATTTTCGTTGTACGCAAGGAGCGCCTCTGTGGTGGAGGCAAAGATATGACCGGTTCCCATCTCTTCCCGCTCAAACGTCAGGTAATAGGAACCAAGCACCATGTCCTGGGTGGGAACCGTCACGGGCTGGCCATCCTGGGGACGAAGCAGGTTGTTGGCCGAAAGCATCAGCAAACGTGCTTCCGCCTGTGCTTCCGCAGACAGGGGCACGTGAACCGCCATCTGGTCGCCGTCAAAGTCCGCGTTGTAAGCGGTGCAGACCAGCGGATGCAGCTTCAGCGCGCGGCCTTCCACCAAAACAGGCTCAAAAGCCTGGATGCCCAGTCGGTGCAACGTGGGGGCGCGGTTTAACAGCACGGGATGTTCGCAGATAATGGTCTCCAGCGCATCCCAAACCTCAGTGCTGGCCCGGTCCACCTTTTTCTTCGCGCTCTTGATATTGTTGGCCAGACCGTCTTCCACCAGTTTTTTCATAACAAAGGGACGGAACAGCTCCAGCGCCATTTCCTTGGGCAGGCCGCACTGATAAATTTTCAGTTCCGGTCCCACCACAATAACAGAACGGCCGGAATAGTCCACCCGCTTGCCCAGCAGGTTCTGGCGGAAACGCCCCTGCTTGCCTTTCAGCATATCGGACAGAGACTTCAGCGCCCGGTTGTTGGCACCGGTGACGGCACGGCCCCGCCGGCCGTTGTCAATCAGCGCGTCCACAGCCTCCTGAAGCATTCTCTTTTCGTTTCGCACGATAATATCCGGGGCGTTTAACTGGATCAGCCGCTTTAAGCGGTTGTTCCGGTTGATCACCCGGCGGTACAAATCGTTCAAATCGGAGGTGGCAAACCGGCCGCCGTCCAGCTGCACCATGGGGCGAAGCTCCGGCGGAATCACCGGCAGGACGTCAATAATCATCCATTCCGGCCGATTTCCGGACAGGCGGAATGCCTCCACTACTTCCAGGCGCTTGACGATCCGCGCCTTCTTCTGGCCGGAAGCCTCTTTCAGCTCTGCCCGCAGAGAGGCAGACAACTCTTCCAGGTTAATCGCGGCCAGCAGTTCCCGTACGGCCTCCGCGCCCATTCCGGCACGGAAGTCGTCTTCATATTTTTCACGCATGTCACGGTATTCTTTTTCGCTGAGGATCTGGTTTTTGGCCAGAGGGGACAAACCCGGATCCGTGACAATATAGGCGGCAAAGTACAACACTTTTTCCAAAATCCGGGGCGAAATATCCAAAAGCAGGCCCATTCTGGAAGGAATCCCCTTAAAATACCAGATGTGGGACACCGGAGCCGCCAGTTCAATGTGGCCCATCCGCTCTCTTCTGACCTTTGCACGGGTCACTTCCACGCCGCAGCGGTCGCAGATTTTGCCCTTATAGCGGATTTTTTTGTATTTCCCGCAATGACATTCCCAGTCCTTGGTTGGCCCAAAAATCCGTTCACAGAACAAACCGTCCCGCTCGGGCTTCAGTGTTCTGTAGTTGATGGTTTCCGGCTTCTTTACTTCCCCGTAGGACCACTCCCGAATCATCTCCGGAGAGGCAATCCCAATTTTAATGGATTCAAAAGCTGCATAGCTCATCTGCACATCTCCTCACTCAATCTTCCAGAAGTTCGTCTTCTGATTCTTCGGCGGCAAACGCCGTTTCCAGCCCGCCGCTGCCCAGCGTTTCCTCCTGATCTGCAGGCAGCATTCCGTTTTCATCCAGTTCCCGAATGCCAAATCCGCCGGCCTCAATTTCTCCGTCTTCCGCCACATAGATATCGTCATCCATATGTCCGGGCTGGAAGGTATCTTCTTCGTCGTCTTTCAGTTCGATCTCTTCTCCGTTGGCGTCCAGAACCCGGACGTCCAGACACAGGGACTGCAGCTCTTTTACCAAAACCTTAAAGGACTCCGGTACGCCGGGCTGGGGCACATTGTGTCCTTTCACGATGGCCTCGTAGGTGCGGACACGGCCGGTGACATCGTCGGATTTTACCGTCAGAATTTCCTGCAGGGTATGGGCCGCGCCGTATGCCTCCAGCGCCCAAACTTCCATTTCGCCAAAGCGCTGGCCGCCGAATTGGGCCTTGCCGCCCAGAGGCTGCTGGGTGACCAGGCTGTATGGACCGGTGGAGCGGGCATGGATCTTGTCGTCCACCAGATGGTGAAGCTTTAAGAAGTAGACATAGCCCACGGTAACCGGGTTGTCAAACTTCTGCCCGGTTCTGCCGTCATACAGCACACTCTTTCCATCGGGGGACAAACCTGCCAAACGCAGCGTATCCATGATATCCGTTTCGTTTGCGCCGTCGAAAATGGGCGTTGCCACTTTCCAGCCCAGCGTCTTGGCCGCATAGCCCAGATGGACTTCCAGCACCTGCCCGATATTCATACGGGAAGGAACGCCCAACGGATTCAAAACGATATCCAGCGGCGTGCCGTCCGGCAGGAACGGCATGTCTTCCTGGGGCAAAATGCGGGAAACAACACCTTTATTCCCATGCCGGCCTGCCATTTTATCGCCCACGGAAATTTTCCGCTTTTGCGCAATATAGCACCGAACCACTGTGTTGACACCCGGGGGCAGTTCATCGCCGTTTTCCCGGGTAAACACTTTGACGTCCACGATGATACCCGACTCTCCGTGGGGCACTTTCAAAGAAGTGTCCCGCACTTCTCTTGCCTTCTCACCGAAAATGGCGCGGAGCAGCCGCTCTTCCGCGGTCAGGTCTGTTTCTCCCTTGGGGGTCACTTTTCCCACCAGGATATCACCGGAGCGCACTTCCGCGCCGACCCGGATGATGCCGCGCTCATCCAGATCTTTCAGCGCGTCTTCGCCCACGTTGGGGATATCTCTGGTAATTTCTTCCGGGCCGAGTTTTGTGTCCCGGGCGTCGATTTCATATTCTTCAATGTGGATGGATGTAAACACATCGTCCCGCACCAGCCGCTCGTTGAGCAGGATGGCGTCTTCGTAGTTATAGCCTTCCCATGTCATAAATCCGATGAGCACGTTGCGGCCCAGGGAGATCTCGCCTTCATTTGTGGAAGGGCCGTCTGCCAAAACGTCTCCCTTGTGCACCCGGTCGCCCATGTCCACAATGGGCCGCTGGTTGATGCAGGTGCCGCCGTTGGAGCGCATAAATTTGGTCAGAGGATAGAGGACCTCGCCCCGGTCGTCATATTGCACCGTCACCTGGTCGGCGCTGACCCGGGACACGGTGCCTTCTCCTTCGGAAATGACGGCCACTTCCGAGTCGATACAGATTTTATGTTCCATTCCGGTGGCCACAATCGGCGCCTCCGGCATCAGCAGAGGCACAGCCTGCCGCTGCATGTTCGCCCCCATCAGCGCCCGGTTTGCGTCGTCGTTTTCCAAAAATGGAATCATGGCCGTTGCGATGGAAACCATCATTCTGGGGGAAACATCGATCAGGTCCACCCGCTCCCGATCCACTTCGATAATCTCGTCTCTGTGGCGGCAGGTAATACGGGGATTCAAAAGACAGCCGTTTTCGTCCACAGGCTCGCTGGCCTGAGCCACGATGTATTCATCTTCCACATCCGCTGTCATATAAGAAATTTTGTCTGTCAGGCGGCCGGTTTCCTTGTCCACCCACCGGTAGGGCGCTTCGATAAAGCCATAGTCATTGATCCGGGCAAAGCTGGCCAGATAGGAGATCAGGCCGATATTGGGACCTTCCGGCGTCTCAATGGGGCACATTCTGCCGTAATGGCTGTAATGCACGTCCCGCACGTCGAAGCTGGCCCGTTCTCTGGACAGGCCGCCGGGGCCGAGGGCCGACATTCTTCTCTTGTGGGTCAGTTCCGCCAGAGGATTGGTCTGGTCCATAAACTGGGACAGGGGAGAAGAACCGAAAAATTCCTTGATTGCCGCGGTGACGGGACGAATATTAATCAAAGATTGGGGCGTCACCACATCCAGATCCTGAATGGTCATCCGCTCCCGGATCACCCGTTCCATACGGGAGAACCCAATGCGGAACTGGTTTTGCAGCAGCTCGCCTACGCACCGCAGACGGCGGTTGCCCAGGTGGTCGATGTCATCGCTGGTCCCTACGCCGGCAGCCAGGCAGTTGAGATAGTTGATGGAAGCCAGGATGTCATCCGGGATAATATGTTTGGGGATCAGCTCGTCTTTTCTCCGTTTCAGCTCTGCCTGCAGGGCTTCGCCTTCAAACTGGTCCAAAATCTCCTGCAGAATGGAAAAGCGCACCTTTTCCGTAATGCCGCAGTCTTTGGGGTCAAATTCCACAAACTTGCTCAGGTCCACCATATTGTTGGAGAACACTTTCACCAGCTTGCCGTTCACGGCAATCACTGCTTCGTTGACGCCTTTTTCCTCCAGCATCTGAGCCTGCTCCCGGGTCAGACGGGTGCCGGCTTCTGCCAGGACTTCCCCGGTCAGCGGGTCTGCCACCGGGAATACCAGCTCCTGATTGACCAGGCGCTGGCGGATGGCCAGTTTTTTGTTGAATTTATACCGGCCCACGTCGGAAAGATCATACCGCCGCGGATCAAAAAACAGATTGTTCATCAGCGTCTGGGCAGAATCCAGCGTGGGCGGTTCGCCGGGACGCAGTTTGCGGTAGATTTCCAACATGGAATCTTCATATGTTTTGCAGATATCCTTTTCCAGCGTGGCCACCATACGGGGATCCTCGCCGAACAGGTCTAAAATTTGAGCCTCCGTGACAACACCCAGCGCCCGGATCAGGCAGGTAACCGGCAGCTTGCGGTTTTTATCGATCCGAACATAAAACACGTCGCTCAAATCGGTTTCATACTCCAGCCATGCACCCCGGTACGGGATGACCGTTGCGCTGTAAATCATATTGTCCACTTTATCCGCTTTTTTATCATAATAGATCCCGGGGGAACGGACAATCTGAGAGACAATGACACGCTCTGCGCCATTGATGATAAACGTGCCGGACTTCGTCATCAGGGGGAAATCTCCCATGAAAATTTCCTGTTCCTTGATTTCCTCCGTCTCCCGGTTGCGTAGACGTACCCGCACTTTGATGGGCGCGGCATACGTTGCGTCCCGCGCCTTGCATTCTTCCACGCTGTATTTCGGGTGTTCGTCAATGGTATAATCGATAAAGGTCATTTCCAGGTTTCCGGCATAATCTGTGATCGCAGCCACATCCCGGAACACTTCCCGCAAACCGGTTTCCAAAAACCATTGATAAGAGTCTTTCTGCACTTCCAGCAAATTGGGAATCTCCACCACATCTTCGTGTCTGGAGTAGCTCTTTCGAACCGTTTTGCCATAACGGACATCTTTGACCATTGTAAACCTCACGCTCCACTTCCCGGCGCCAGGACCGGCGCCCTTTGTCGTTTTCCATCTCAATTCATCCGGAAGAAAACAAGATCGCAAAAAAGAAACGCACGGACGCGTTGTCTCTTTATTCGTTTTCCTCCCTTGCACTTTTCCCTTTTTATGATATACTGTGTAAAAGAGTAGGAGAGTGACCTCTCCTCTTTTTTTGGGCATATCAGTAACTTATCGTATCATTTTTTTCATAAAAAGTCAAGCTTTTTTTGGACTGTCCTGAAAATGGGCGGTCTTTTTTGTTTTTTCCGGCTTCCATTCGGCCGTTTGGAGGGATTTTTTCGCTTCATTCACACTTTTCTCTTTTTCTCTTCCTTTTTTTCTGCTATGATAGAAGCAAGAACATCAGATGGTTAGGAGGAAGCACTATGACAACAAGATCCCTCTCTTCTGAGCTGCCTTTGGCGGACAAGCCCGGCAGACGCTGGCTTGCGCCTTTGTTTGCTCTTTTGGCCTGTGGGGCGCTTTTCGCGGCAGGATATCGTGTTTTGTCGCTGAATCTACTTCAAACTCAAATGCAGATCATGGTGGTCGGCGGGCTGTTTGCCCTGCTGTTTATCTTTGGTCTGGTTCTGCTGATCACACAAGGCAGAGTGCGCAGCGCAAACGGCATCTTTATCTGCGCTTTTCTGATGGCTCTCGCTTTGCTGGTGCGCATCTATTGTCTGGATCACGTTTCTGACGACTACTCCATGTTTTTGTCAAAATGGGTTGGTTTTTTCCGGTCAAGCGGAGGATTTTCTGCCCTCAGCGAGTCCATCGGGGATTATAATGTACCTTATTTATACTTCCTTGCCGCCATCTCTTATATCCAGCTTCCGGATCTGTATTTGATTAAGTTCTTATCCGTATTGTTTGAAGTGCTCACCGCCTGGAGCGTTTTCCTCCTGACCCGCCACCTGGTCAGCGGAAAATTCCAATCAGAAGACGGGCATTTGTTTCCCCGGTTTTGGGCATATGCACCGCCCCTCGCCTTCTTCATGGTTCTTTTCCTGCCCACCGTCTTTTTCAACGGCGCCGTCTGGGGCCAGTGCGACAGCATTTATGTAGCCTTTGTTCTGTTTGCGCTGTATGCCGCGCTGAAACATCACGGGGCGGAAGCCGTCATGCTCATGGCGATCGCCTTCTCCTTTAAACTGCAGGCCATATTCCTTTTGCCGCTGTTTCTGATTCTTTTATTTACAAAGCATGTAAAGTGGTACCAGCTCTTTTTATTCCCAGTGGTCTATTGCGTCATCTGTCTGCCGGCATTGTTAATGGGGCGGCCCTTCCTGGACATTTTCCAGATTTATTTCCATCAGGCCAGCCAGTATCCCAGTCTGGCCATGAACGCTCCCTCTCTGGCTTCGTTCCTGCCTTTATCGGCCGACGTGGTATTTTGGGAGCGGGTTCTCATCTTCGCCGCCGCGGCGTTTGTATTTGTCCTTGTGGTCATCGGGCTGATCCTTCACAGAAGGCTGACCAGCCGGGGGATTGTGGTATTGGCTTTGCTCATGGCAGTTGGCGTTCCCCTTCTGCTCCCCCACATGCACGAGCGGTATTTCATGCTGGCGGAAGTTCTGGCCGTTGTCTGGGCCTGCTCCCGGGCCGACCGCATCTTCCTCCCCGCGCTGATCCAGGTGGCCTCGCTGGGCGGGTATCATGCCTATCTGCTGCTGCAGTACATTTATCCGCTGAAATACGGCGCGGTCCTCCTCTGCCTGTCTCTTCCGGTGCTGTTTTTCGATTTGTTCCAGTCTGCCTTAACCGGACGAAGGAAAGAGAAAGAAGAGGAAGACGACGCTTCCTCTCCTCCTGCAGATTCTCTGTTTGACGAAGCAGAGGACACAGACGGCCCGAATATCGATCTTTCCCTCATTGCGGAACTGGCCGACGCACCGCCGGAGCTGGAAGAGGAACAGGAAGACCTCTCCTCCGATCTTCCGCCGTCTCTGCAAATGGCCCAAGCGGCGCCGCCTTCTGATGAATTGTCCTAGTCTTCTTTCCCCACCGTAATCTCCAATCGGTGAACGCCTTCCTGTGCAAGCGGGAAGGCGTTTTTTTCTGTTTTTCTGCCATCTGCTTTCACCTCGAAAGCCGCCGCGCGGCGGACGACAATCTCCCAGCTGCCGGCTGCTGTCTTCCACCGGGCTTCAAACCCGTCCCATGCTTTCGGAAGGCGGGGCGTCACGGAAAGCATCCCGTTTTCCACGCGAATCCCCAGCAGTTCCTCCATGGCTGCTCTGTAATACCAGCCGGCCGCGCCGGTATACCAGCTCCAGCCGCCTCTTCCCATATGGTCCGGGTTGCTGTATACATCTGCGGCAATGACATACGGCTCTGCCAAATATGTCTGCTGAGGATGGAGGGCCGGCAGCATGGAAAGCAGAATCTGCGCCCCCTCTTCTTCCAGCCCGCTTTTCAGGCACCCCATGGCCAGCCAGATGGCCCCATGGGTATACTGCCCCCCGTTCTCCCGCACGCCGGGGGGATACCCTGCAATATAGCCGGGATCCGGCGTTTTTGTCTGAAACGGAGGCGTAAACAGCTTTGTCATCTGATGCGCGGGATCGAACAGATGTTTCACCGCCTGTCCCAATCCCTGCCGCACCTTTTCCCGGTCCGCCCCGACGGGGAATACGCCAAAACTCTGGGCAATGGCGTCAATCTGACAGGCCGCACTGCCGTGGCTGCCAAGGGGCGTCCCATCGTCATAATACCCTCTTAAAAACCAGTTTCCATCCCAGGCTCTGTTGGCTGCTTCTGTCCATACCCGGGCACAGGCACGCAGATCTTCTGCCTGTGTGTCGTCTCCTCCCGATTCTGCCAAATCGGCCCATTGTTCCAGCACATCCGCCAAAAACCAGGTGAGCCAGACGCTTTCCCCCGTTCCGTTTCTGCCGACGCGATTCATTCCGTCGTTCCAGTCTCCGCCGCCAAACAGGGCCAGGCCGTGGGGGCCCGCGCCCCGGCTGACTGCCTGCCGGATGGCCCGGGCGCCGTGTTCCAGAACCGTACCGGTCCGGCCGGAAACCTGCGGCGTTTCACACCGCTCTGTTTCCTCCGCCGTAAGACACGGAGAGGCAAGATACGGGACCTGTTCTGACAATATGGTCCTGTCCCCCGTTTGCCGCACATAGCGGCAAATGGCATACGGCAGCCAAAGCAGGTCATCCGTACAGCGTGTCCGCACCCCTTTGTCTGCCCCGCCGCCGGCATCCTCCGGATGCCACCAGTGCTGCACATCTCCTTCTTCAAATTGATGTGCGCAGGCCAGCAGAATCTGCCGCCTGGCCAAATGAGGCGCCGCGGCCGTTATATTGCACACGTCCTGCAGCTGATCCCGAAACCCATATGCGCCGCCGTTCTGGTACAGGGAACTGCGTCCCCAAAGGCGGCATGCAATGGTTTGATATTGTGCCCAGCCGTTGAGATATGCATCCAGCGCCGGCAGCGGGGTCCGCACGGTACAGCAGCTCGTCAGCCGGGTCCAGAATGCCTTCCCTTCTTCCAGAGCGGCGAGGGCAGCTCCCGGGCGGGTGAGGGTCAAAATGCCCCGCCGCTCCCCCTCGTCGGTGGGACAGCCGATGACCAGCGCTGCTGTCCCGTGTACGGAAAACGACACGCAAAAACAAGGTTCCCGTCCGCTTCCCGTTTTTTCATCCAATCTGCCCGCCCGTGCGCTGGGGCCGTGGCAGGTGAATCCGTCAAACCCGTCTGTAGCTGCCAAAAGCAAAGTTTGGGGCGAAAATGACGTGTTGTAGGGGTTTTGCGCCGTCAGCACCCCGTCTTCCATCTGCGTCACCACATACGGTTCCGCATCCGCGCCGGCCCCCATCCGCAATTTTGCCCGGTAGCGGAAGGTTCCCTCCCCGCGGATGAAAAACACCCGCGCAGGCAGCTTCATGGGAACAAACCCGGTCACCTGCAGGGTCCCTTTTGAAAACAGTTTCTCCCACGCGGCAAACCCGAAACCATAGGTGACGCGGCATTGCCTGCCGTCTCCATCCGCAAAGACGGAACAAAAATCTCCGTCTTCCAGATATTCCAGCTGCTCCGGCCCTTCCGTCGCAAGCGGGTCGTTGTTCCACGGAAGAAGCTGGTTTTCTCTTGCATTGCCCCGCCAGAGGTTTCCGGTGCCCGCATCTGTCGCCAGCCAGCCAAAAGAGGGATTGGAAATGACATGGCTCCAGGCCAGAGGCGGCAGCGCATCTCCCGCTTCAAAACAGAACGATTGATCGGTACCCATGTGCCATGAAATGTCCCGGCGCGGAAGATGCCGTCTCTCGGGAACCCGCGGTGGAGGCAGCTCAGTCTCCCCTGCCATATCGATGCTTCCGGCTCCCTCCTTCGGCATGACAACAGCAGACAGAGCCAAAATCGCCTGCTGTTCTTCTTTGGGCAGATTAAGCAGATGCACCCCGCCGGTGCAGTGGAGCAGACATTCGCATCCTTCCTTTTTGATGGCGTCCAGCAAAGCCCGCCAAATCGGCTGGTGATAGTTTCCGCCTTCCGACAATAAAAAGACCAGATCACACATCACGCCGTTTATGGCAAGGAGCCGGTGCTGGCGAAACAGGGAAAGTGCCTGTTCTGTCTGGCTTTCTTCCTCCACCGTCATGGAAACAATGGGCAAATCACCGGAAAGTCCATAGGGCCACAGGGCATGCTGTCCCGGCGCGCGGGCATCTTTCTGCCGCATGGCAGAAGAAAAAAACATGGCACCCAGCCACTGCATGGCCCGGGTGGTCTCCTGCTGTGTCATTCCCAGCAGCCCCATGGCGCCCAGAAACCGCCTGCTGTACGCTTCCGGCTTCAAGTGCAAAATATTCTCCGCCGTATGCAGCGCCTCCAGACGATTCTCTGCTGCCGCCAGAGAAAAGCGCACGGTCCGCACCTCGCCCGCCTGAAAGGACAGCGGCAGCCGGGCCAGAACACAGGGATCCAACACGTCTCCCTGGGTATTCCCCGGCGGCTGGTCCAGCTGGTTCAGCAATTGGGAAGCACCGCCCCGCCCCAGGGCAATGGTGCGGCTGGTGTCAAATGCGATTCCCGGCGTTTGGCATAAAAAGCTCAAAACCTGTTCCGGTTCCCGATCCCGGGGGCGGCGGGCAACCAGCACACCGTCCGGCTCAATTTTTGTGGATAAAAACAGCTTGGAAAAAGCGGGATGGGCCTGATAATCCGCCCGGCGGGCCAGCACCGGCTCAAAATAGCAGATGAGTTCCCAGTCTCCCTTTGTCCGGCTTTCTATGGTGACTTCCCGCAGCTCTCCCGCACCTTCCTGCGGAACACAGATCCGCAGGCGGGCACAGAGATCGCCCCGGGCAACCGTATATTGGGCGCAAACGCCGTCAAACTGATATTCGTATTGAAACGGTTTAAAATACGGCGCGGGCGTCAGGGGGATGATCTGCCTGCCCTGCCGCAGAAGAAACAGCATCCCCATCTCCATTCCAACGGGATCGGGGGAAAAGCGGGTCAGTTCCACCATTTTCCAGCGGGATAAATTGCACCCCGTTTCCGTAACCAGGACAGTATACGTTCCGTTGGACAGCAATGCGCAGCCGGGATTCCAGATCCGCTGCACATTTCCTTTTCGTTCCCAACTGCTCACAGCGCCGGGCCGGAGACGTTCCGGCACCTCCTGCACAGGGTGGCGCATAACCGGTGCGCCCACAGGCACCTTTTCCTGAAGCAGTTCTCGATAGGCCGCCATTGCGCGGTTGCGCATCAGACGCTCCTGAAATACATTCTCCTTCAATGCATTGGTCACAGCAATCAGACTCATCCCCAGATGGTGCACCATGTACGTGCGCACCAGTTCAAATGCCCCGCCGCTCACCTGGCGCATGTTTGTAAAGTCCAGCGCCTCGTATAAACCGTATTTTCCTTCCGCGCCCAGCCGGCGCAGGCGGCGGAGGTTTGCTGTGGCGTCCTCCGGGGCCGCAAGGAGTGCCAGAAAAGAGGCATACGGCGCCAAAACCAATTCCCGGTTCATATCCCGCTTCAACGCCAGCCGCTGCACCCCGTGGGCTTTGTATTGATAATTCAGCGCGCCGTCAAACGCATAGAAGGCGCTCTCTGAGATCCCCCAGGGGATTTTTCTGCCTGCCACCCGCTTTTTCTGTGCATAAACACAAACGCCCATGCTTTCATACAGCAGAGAATTCGGATCGCAGGGCAGCAGCAGATGCGGCATGAAATATTCAAACATCGTTCCCGTCCAGGAAACAATGCCTTTGTATTCCCCCACAGACACCATGGCCCGGCTGAGTCTGCGCCAATGGCGGGGTTCCACCTGGCCCAGAGCCACCGCAAGATAGCTGGTCTGCCGCGCCTCGCTGGCCATCAGATCATATGCGCTTTTGGTCAAAGCGCCCTGCTCCAGATCATATCCGATGGAAAACAGCTTTTGTTCCGGATCATACAGCGGCCGAAAGTCCATTGCCTCTGCCAGAGCCCTTGCCCGCCCGGCCAGGGCTTCTCCCGCCGGCCCCCATTCCTTCAATCCCTCTGCCAGAGCGAGAAAACAGCCGCATAAATTTCCGCTGTCCACTGTGGAAATATATTCCGGCCGCAAAGGAGACAGCGTCTTTGTGTCGTACCAGTTGCGCAAATGGCCGTGCCATTTTTCCAATCCTTCCACTGTGGACAGCGTCTGGTCAATCAGGTGCAGCGCCGTCGCCCGGGAGGTCAGATCCAGGTCCAGCGCCGCAAGACAGCAAAGGAGGGAAAGGCCGATATTGGTGGGGGACGTGCGGTGTGCCGCGCCCAAATTCGGCTGCTCCTGCACGTTGTCCGGCGGCAGAAAATGGTCTTCCGCCTGGAGATGATCCGTAAAATAACGCCACATCAGCGCCGCTTCGTGAAGCAAAAAAGCCCGGTCTGCCTGGGACAGAGATGGTTTTTCCCGGATTCTCTGACTCAGCGCCCAGGCAAAAGCAGGCGACAGCACCCAGACAAGTCCCACGGCTGATCCGGCGGGAGAAGCGGAAAACAGAAGCGCCAAACATCCCAACAGCACAGCGGGAAACATGCTTCGGCAAACGGACCACAAACTGCTGCCTGCCTGACGTTCCGCGTCTGCCGCGGTGACCCAGGCCAGCAGATTCCGCCTGGAAATCAGCATGCGGCAGCAGGCTGTCAAAACGGCCGACAGGGAGATATATGCCTGATACGGCAGAAACAGCAGCTGTACCAGTGTCTGCAAAATCACGCCGCCAAAGCCGGTGAGAACAGCAGAGTGATACCGCTGGCGCAGACCTGCTCCCCGCCGAAAAACCAGATCCGCGCCGGAGAGCAGCAGATGAGACAGGGCGGACAGGACGGCTGCCCAGGCCGCCGCGGACAGGACTTTCTGGGAAAAAATCATTCCCAATAAAAGTGCCAGAAAGGTAAACACAGGGGTCAGACTGCGGCGAAGATTGTCCCATATTTCCCATTTTGACATGGAGGCGATGGGATTTTCTTCCGTACCGCTTAGGGTTGGCACCCGGCGGCACAGCCAGCGGGCAATCTGCCAGTCCCCCCGAATCCAACGATGCAGCCTTGAAAAGTACGACGTGACTTTATATGGATAGCTGTCCGTCAGTTCCACGTCCCCGATCAGCCCCGCGTGCAGATACGCGCCCTCCAGAAGGTCGTGGGACAAAATCCGATTGGCGGGAAACCGGCCGTGCAGACACTGATAAAAAGCGGAGACGTCCAGAATGCCCTTCCCCGTATAAATTCCCCGGTCAAACAAATCATGATACACGTCGCTGGTGGTGCTGCCATAGGGGTCCACGCCGCCCTGTCCGGCAAAAATACGGGAAAACCGGGACCGGTTGGCCGCCTTCAGCTCTACGGAAATCCGGGGCTGAAGCACGCCGTAGCCCTCTGTTACGATGTTGCGGCGCGGATCGATTTTCGCCCGGTTGAGCGGATGCAGCATCGCGCCGATGAGCTCCCGCGCCGCGCCTACATTCAGCCGGGTGTCTTCGTCCAGGGCAATGACATATCGGGTGCCGGCCAGTTTATGCTTCTCTCCCGCACAAACGGAAAGCTCGCTTTTCCGCTCTTTCAGCAGACACATCAGCTCGCCGATTGCGCCTCGTTTTCTCTCCCGCCCCATATAGCGCTCTTCCACCGGGTGGAACACCGGCGGCCGAAAAAACAGATAAAACCCGCCTCCATATGTTTGATTCAGCGCATCAATCTCCCGCCGGGCTTTTTCCACCCACTGCCGCTGTTTCTGTCCCATGGGGGCAGGGCTGTCCGGCAAATCGGCCAAAATGCCGAATCGAAGCTCTTCTCCGGCATCCCGGTTGGCCAGCCGATATTCCTCCAGCCGTCTGGCGCAGGCGGCGCCGCTGTCTTCTCCCGTCAGCAAAGTGGCAATCACGCACAGCGTGCGTCCCGTTTTCGGCACCCCGTTTTTCAGCGCCAGACGGAACACAGGTCTGGGCCGCACCAGGTGGAGCACCAGAAAATCCACTCCGTTTTTGACGATTTCAAACAGCGGCAGCAAAATCAGCACCGGTGCCGCTACGCTTTGAAGCAGAAAACCGGTCAGCAAAGTAAAAAACAAGGTGATCCCCACAATGCTTCCGCCATACAGCACGCCGCTGCGGGCCGGCGCCGGTTTTCCCAAAGGCCGCTGGAATAAAAAAACACCCACATGCGTGTTTTCCTGCCGGGCCAGGGACAGCACTTTTTCCGCCATCGCCTGTTCGCTGACACGGTTCTGCCGGGCCAGACGGCACACCGCCTGCCGATACCAGAAACGGGAAGCTTCGTCCATTTGGGAATAGACCCCTTCCGGGTCTTTCCCCAGCGTCTGTTCCACCAGGCTGGCCTGCTCCATCGCTTTTGAAAAATCCGTAACAGACAGAATGCGAAAATTGGTAAAAATCTTTTCCATCTCCTGTTCCAGAAGATGTGCCTGCTGTTTTTGCTCCGGCTGTCCTGTCTCCCGGCCCCTTTGCGCACGGCACATGGTCCACAGCTGCTCGCTCCGCCGGCGCAGCCGGGACAGCAGACACAGCCGCGCCACCTGCAAAAACTGGGCCAGCTCCCTCTGGGAAAGGGGCAGCGTTCCCTGCACGGTCTGAAGAAACTCCGCCAGTGATTCTTCGGAGACTGCCGGCCCGCTGTCCAGCCAGGCATCCGCCAGGGCACACAGCAGCGGCTGCCGCTCTTCTCTTTGCACGGTTTGCCGCAGCTTCCCCGCCCGTCTCATGCCATGGAGCGCCGAAACCCCTTCTTTCTGCGCCAGATACCAGTTGTCCAGCAGCCATTCCAGCGCATTTTGACAGCTCCCGCCCTCCAGCGCCATGCATTGCTGCCGAATATGCCGGATGCGGCGCAAATGCTCCTTCCCCGCCTGCAGCAGCGCGGCACCGGAACAAAACCCCAGCACCGGAAGCGCACCTGCTTCTCTGGCCTTTTGAATGCGCGCCTGCCGCTCCGCGGCGTCCACAATCTGTTTTTTCATCCTTATGATTCATCCTTTCCGCTGCGGTCAGGCATACGATAACCACATTGTCTGCCTTAGTATCGCCACCCGGAAAGAAAATTATGAATTTTCCCCGCGAGTCCTGCAAAAAACGCCGTTTTTGCTGCGGAAAATCCTTTTCTCTTCTTGACAAACAGAAAAAACTATAGTATGATAGCGAAGTTGTAAAGTTCATCCACTTTACATGAAGGGGGTCGCATGGTGAAAAGCCCTGCATTTCAGATGAGCCTGCTGTTTGATTTTTACGGCGATTTGCTCACGGAGCGTCAAAGAGAATTTTTCGATTTATACTACAACGAGGACTTTTCTTTGGCAGAAATCGCGGAAAACAGCGGAATTACCCGTCAGGGTGTGCGGGATGTGATTGTGCGTGCCCAGGGAATCCTGACGGAGTTTGAAGAAAAAACCAAAATCGTTCAACGGTTTTTGGAGTTTCAGCCTCATGTGAAAGCCATTGAGCAGGCGGCGCAGGAAATTGCGGAAATCAACCGGCGTACGCTGGGCAATCGCCGCCTGGCGGAACTGTCGGAGCAGATCCTCCAATCTGCCGATGCGCTGGCCGAACGGGAGCTCTGATTTTGCCCCTTGGTTTCTGTTTGGAATCTGCACTGTTATTTTGAAAGGAGCTGACATACCTTGGCATTTGAGGGATTGACCCAAAAGCTCGGCGCCACATTCAAACGGCTCCGTGGCAAAGGGCGTTTAAGCGAAGCGGACGTAAAAGAAGCGATGCGCGAGGTGCGTCTCGCCCTTTTGGAAGCGGACGTGAATTATAAAGTAGTAAAAGATTTTATAAAACGCGTGACGGAACAGGCCGTGGGAGCTGACGTATTAAAAAGCCTGACTCCCGCACAGATGATCATCAAAATCGTCAATACGGAACTGACGAATCTGATGGGCGGACAAAACGCCAAGCTGACCATTTCCTCCAAGCCCCCCACCGTGGTGATGCTGGTGGGCCTGCAGGGCGCCGGCAAGACCACAAACGGCGCAAAGCTGGCCGGCCTGATGAAAAAACAAAACGGCAAACGTCCTCTGCTGGTGGCCTGCGACGTATACCGCCCTGCCGCCATCAAACAGCTTCAGGTAGTGGGCGAGCAGCTGGGCATTCCCGTGTTCCAGATGGGCCAGGGTGACCCTGTGGAAATCGCAAAAGCCTCCATCGAACACGCCGTAAAACACGGAAATGACATGGTATTTTTGGATACTGCCGGCCGTCTCCACATTGACGAAACGCTGATGACAGAGCTGAAAAACATCAAGGCCGCCGTTTCCCCTCAGGAAGTGCTTCTGGTGGTGGACGCAATGACCGGTCAGGATGCGGTAAACGCCGCTTCCGCATTTGATGAGGCATTGGGGCTGGACGGTGTTATTCTTACCAAACTGGACGGCGACGCCCGCGGCGGCGCTGCCTTGTCCGTCAAGGCTGTCACCGGAAAGCCCATCAAATTCGCGGGCACCGGAGAAAAGCTGGACCAAATCGAAGTGTTCCACCCTGATCGCATGGCTTCCCGCATTTTGGGCATGGGCGACATGATGTCTCTCATCGAAAAGGCTGAGCAGGCATACGATCAGAAAAAAGCCGAGGAACTGGCCAATAAAATCAAATCCAACAAATTACATCTTGTTTGTTGACGGATTTGCGTGCAAATTCCCAAACACGCCCATCGGCAGGCAAGGAAAGGGTGAAATGGTTTTGAAACTTACCAAAAAACTGCGCTCCGCATTGCTGATCGCCCTCGCCGCGCTCACTGTGCTGGGTTCCTGCGGCACCAAAGAAGCGGTCGAACCCGAAAAGAAGCCCTGTGTCCCCGACGAAACGATCGTGGAATACGATGACAAGTACAAAAATTACTATGAGATTTTTGTACGTTCGTTCTACG
>JAFOJR010000026.1 GCA_017420125.1 Oscillospiraceae bacterium
CATTTGGAAAATGGTCATGCAGTGATAGAGGACCGACCATGTATAGAATGCTTTCACTGTATTGCAGTTTGTCCCGTGGGGGCAATCTCCGGCACAGAGGAAGAAATGGCGCAGGTAATGCCATATGAGGCGGAAACTTTTTCCATAGAATCAGAACGCCTGATGCGTCTGTTGCGGTTCCGTCGGAGTGTCCGCTGTTTTCAGGAAAAGCAGCTTACAGAGGAAGAAATACATCTTTTACTGGAAGCAGCTCGGTATTCCCCCACAGCAGGGAACCGACAGCCGCTGCGATATATTATTTTGCAGGAAAAGCTGCCTGAAATTACTCGAAAGGCGATTTCTGCTTTGCGCAAGGCGGCAGAAGAGGAAAGTGCCATAAAGACTATTTTTGGTGGCATACAGTCCTATGTGGAACGCTGGAAACGGGGCCAGATGGAATATGAAACAAAAGGTGTGGATGGCATGTTCTATCATGCGCCGACCGTTCTCCTTTTTGTTGGGCCACCGGAATGTGCAGTAGATGCAGGCATCGCTTCCTCCAATGTGGAACTGCTAGCTGCTTCTATGGGACTTGGTGCATGTTATATTGGCTTTTTTAAGCGAGCTTGTCAGGCAGATCCGTCTTTGCTGGACTTGCTTTCCATTCAAGAGGGCGAACTGCCTTTGGCAGTTTTGGCTCTGGGGCGAAAAGATGTCCGGTATTATCGAACTGTTCCGCGGAAAAAAGCAAACATCACAAGAATGTAACAGAAGGACTTCTGGCTACCATAAGGTTTCGCAGGCGATACAGAGGAGAAAACAAATAAAAGTGAGGGGAAAATCATGTTGGTAATCAATGAATCTCTTTGCGTCGGATGTGGGAGATGTGCTTCCGAATGTTTTTACGGAAGAATTACAATAGAAGGCGGAAAAGCCAAGATGGGGAATACGGAATGTTGGAATTGTTATCATTGCATTGGGCTATGTCCAGTTGGGGCAATTTCCGACAATGATGTAGACATGAGTGAAGTTGTTCCATATCATGAGAAAACATTTCATGTCTCTCCGGACAAGTTGGGAAACTTAATGAAGTTCCGCCGCAGCGTCCGGATGTTTACGGATAAACCGTTGAGCAAACCAGAGCTGGTTCGCCTCCTCAATGCAGGAAGATATTCTCCTTCCGGAAGCAATCGGCAGTCGATTCGTTATGTGGTATTACAGGAGACTTTACCGGAAATCAAAGATGCAGCCATTGAAGCATTTTGGGCTGTGGCGCAAAGAGATGATCCGGAAGAGATCGACCGTGTATATGTAGGGAATACTGGCTATAATGATTATTGGAAACGCGGGTATCCCGATTACAAAGAAAAAGGAATAGATGGGCTGTTTTACCATGCTCCTACTGTAATTTTGGCAGTTGCGCCGAAAGATGATTTACGACTGCTTGACGCTGGAATTGCAACATCCAATATCGGGCTGATGGCTGCAGCCAGCGGATTGGGGTCCTGCTACATTGCATTTTTGCAGATGGCCTGTACAGCAGACCCGGGATTGCGCTTGAAAATGGGCATCCAAGAAGGGGAAGAGATTCTGGCTGTGCTGGCAGTAGGACATCCGGCAATTCGTTTCCACAGAACCGTGCCCAGAAACGAATTGCGGGTCGAGTGGCGATAAGAGCAACAGCGGTCAGGGGGAGAGAAAGGTTGATAAACGACAACAAATCTTATTTAGAAGAAGCGTTTTTTTCCGAGGACATGGTGGGTTTTGAGGCGTTGATGAGACAATTTCAAAACTCCATGTATTTCACGCTTTGGCAGCAGGCAATGCGTACACTCAAATGGGAACTTCTGCACCGGAGCAGGCTGCATGGAAGAAGCCATATTGAACGCACGATGTTATTTGGAACGCTTCTCGCAATGAAAGAGTCGTTGTCGCAAAGAGATACGGTCCTTTTGCTCTTTGGATGCAGTTATCATGATGTAGGGCGGCAGAGCGATCGGCTGGACGAATTTCATGGTCAACGGAGTGCTGCGCGCATGGCAGAAATCACCGGGCTGTCAGAAGGAGATGATTTGAATATTCTTCGTACGATGGCGGAGGCGCATTCCATCAATGATGCCCAGTTGGAAACTGTATGCAAAAAGTACAATGTGCAAGATTTGGAGCGAGCCCGAAAACTTGCATTTCTTTTGAAAGACGCAGATGCATTGGATCGTGTGCGGATTTCCCATATGCTGGACA
>JAFOJR010000027.1 GCA_017420125.1 Oscillospiraceae bacterium
AGGCCGATACTGCCCTGGGCGCCCGGCAGACGATACAATTTTGCTACGCCGCCATCCTGTTCCATGGGAATCAGCGTGGGGAGCTGTTGCAAAACCGCATCGCAGGAGAGGAATGCCGCAGCGGAGAAGTCCCCGCTGTCATACATGGGCATCAGTTCGATAAAACGCATGTCTATCGGATAAATGCGGGTCAGTTCAGCTAAGGCGGGAATTTCGTCATCGTTGAATCCACCAATGAGCACGGCGTTGAGCTTGATTTTTTCAAATCCTGCGGCCAGCGCCGCCTCCAGACCCTGCAGAGCTTGCTGCAAGGTGCCGCGGCGGGTGATATGGGCGTATTTGTCTGCCTGCAGCGTATCAAGACTGATGTTCAGCCGTGAGACCCCGGCGCGCTTCAAAGGTTTCGCGAAGGATGGAAGCAACGTGCCGTTGGTGGTGATGCATACTTGTTGAATGCCGGGGATCTGCGCCGTCCTTTCACAGATGGAAAGGATATTTTTCTTCACCAGCGGCTCTCCGCCGGTGATCCGGAGCTTTGTGATCCCCAACGAGGCGGCGATGGTTACAGCTTGCACCATCTCATCTTCCGTCAGCATTTCCGTATGGGGCCTTTTGCAAATCCCATCTTCAGGCATGCAGTAACGACAGCGAAGATTGCACAGTTCGGTAACCGAAAGGCGCAAATACGTAATGGCTCTGCCAAAAGAATCGATCATATCAATATCTCCCAAAAGTGCAATTGGGAAAATGGCAGGATTTGCACTGCTGGCAAAGTCCGCCGTTCCCAAGACGTACGAAATCTTCTTTTGTAAACTTTTCCCCTGCAAATACCTGTGGCAGGAGGACGTCAAACAGTGTGGTGGGCATCTTAATGGCCGCGCTGGGAACACCCAAAATAGCGGTATCGCCTAAATAGGCGGCCAGGGTCATGTTGCCCGGTTGCGCCGGGGCACCGTGGGTGATCACCTGGGCGCCCAGTTTCCGAATGGCAGAGGGAGTCAGATCATCCGGATCCACGGACATGCCGCCGCTGAAGATCAGAAGATCAGCACCTTGCCCCAAAAATTGCTTTGCGGTTTCTACAATCATATCCAGATCATCGTCGCAAATGGAAACCCCTAAAATCTCACAGGGGTATGGTTTCAGCTTTGTCCGCACCACCGGTTCGAATTTATCCTGGATTCGACCACTGTACAGTTCGGAGCCGGTGATGATTACCCCAACGCGCCGGAAAGTATAAGGACGCAGTTCCAAAAGCGTCTGTGATGCGCAAAGCCGTTCCGCTTCTATGATTTGAGACTCTTTCGTCACCAAAGGGACAATGCGCATGGATGCCAGACGCATGCCTTCCTCTGCAGGGTAATGATCCGGTAAAGTGGTGATGGTGATGTCGCCGATGGCGTTAATGGTTTGCAGCAGTTCGGAATTGACTCGCAACATCCCTGGCCGATCTGCAATCAGGGACACTTTTCCTTCTGTGGGGGTGGTGTAGTGTGCGCCCTGTACAGGTGCCATTGCCGCCATCCGCAGCGCAGCGTCCTCTTCATGGATTTCACCGGCATTTTCTTCCCAAACAAAGACTGTGCGTTTCCCCAGATCCAGCAGAGCGGGAATATCTGCCTCCTGGATGACATGGCCGCGCCGGAAGGCAGCGCCTTTCAAATCGTCCCGTATGGCGGTGATGTCGTGGCAAAGTGTCAGGCCGACAGCCTGTTCAATGGTTACTTTTTTCATGTAATTTTTCGGTCTCCTTTCCGATTTAGGCAAATGGGAAATTATTCATTCCGAAGCGATGTTCTCTCGCAGCAACACTGTCGTTCCCGGCGGCAGGTGGATTTCCACCTGGTTTGCCCGCAGTTTGTGCCAAGTCTGTTGGTCTATCTCCCAACCAAAGGGAATGCCTTGGCTGCCGACAGGCTTTAACATGATAGTATAAGAAAACGGGTTTTTAATTTCTTCCACCACTTGACAGGTAAAAGCGTTTGGGCCTGAACCGCTGCAAATATCGTGCATGCGAAAGCCGACATACTGCGCGGATCCCACAAGGGTATCTGTGGCAAGCACAAGATCCCAATCCAACGCTCTCACGTGGAAATCGTCAATTTTTTCAATGGGAGAAATATTTTTACAACCGGTGAGTAAAGCGGCAGTCGGTGTGGCAGGATTGGAAAAAACGGTTTCTTTCGGGCCGAAGGTTTCCACCATGCCCTGGTTCATTACTGCGATTTGGTCCGACAGACGAAACACTTCATCTCTGTCGTGGGAAACCAGAACGACAGTTTTGCCAAAGGAACGGAGTACTTCCCGTACCTGCTGTTCCAATCGAAAGCGCAAATGGCTGTCCAAAGCGGAAAAGGGCTCGTCCAGCAGCAGGATGTGAGGGCTGGATACCAGAATTCTGGCAAGAGCTGTCCGCTGCTGCTGCCCGCCGGAAAGCTGAGCAGGATAATGGTTTGCCAGTTCGGTCAGGTGAAAGCTGTTCATGAACGCCTTCACATTTTCTTCCTGTCTGGCAGGGTCTCGTTCCCGCTTCGCGCCGGTCCGAATGTTTTGCAGCACTGTCATATTGGGAAACAGGGCATAGCTTTGAAACATAAGGCCAGCCCGTCGTTGCTGTGGCGTCAGATTGATACCGCGCTCGGAGTCGAACAAAGTAATGCCATCTACCACGATTTTGCCTTTGTCCGGCCGTTCGATACCGGCAATACATTTAAGCGTTATGCTCTTTCCGCAGCCGGAAGCACCCAAAAGGGAGACGATTTCATTCCCGACGTCCAACTGAACTTTTAAACGGAAATTGCCCAGGCGCTTTTCAATATCCATAAAAAGTGACATCAGGCAGCTCCTTTCCGCCGGCTTGTTTTCCCAGCGTTTTTCTCCAACATATTCACGGCAAGAAGAACCACAAAGGAAATTACCAGATTCACCAGCACCCATCGGAAAGCAAGGTTGTCATCATTGGTGCGCCAAAGCTGATATACCGTTGTGGAAATGGTGGCAGTACGGCCGGGGGTATATCCGGCGATCATGCTGGTGGCGCCGTATTCGCCCAAAGCACGGGCAAAAGCGAGAACTGTGCCCGCCAGGATCCCCTGCCGGCAATAGGGCATGCGAATACGCCAGAAAATATATGTATTGGACAGTCCGATGGACTGGCCGGAATAGGCCAGGGTTTCATCAAAAGATTCAAACGCGCCTCGGGCCGTGCGGTACATCAGCGGGAAAATGACCACGATTGTGGCAAAGATAGCAGACCACCAGGTCATGGTCAGTTTGATGCCGAAAACGGAAAAAAACCATGCGCCCACTGTGCGCTTCGGTCCCAGCACGCGCAGCAGAAGATACCCTACAACCGTAGGCGGCAGCACCAGCGGCAAGGTGAGGATTACGTCCAGGACGCCTTTAATCAGCCGCGGCGCTTTTGCAATATAATATGCGGCAAAAATACCAATGAAAAAAATGACAAAGGTACTGATGCCGGCGATACGCAGAGAGTTCCAGAGAGGGAATAAGTCCATATCGTTCATCCTTTAAAAGATGGACGGAGCAATAAAAAATGCATCCGTCCATCCGGTACTATAATTTTACTGTAATTTAAGCAACTGGTGTAAATCCGACTGTCTCAAATACCTGATCTGCTTCATCCCCGGTGAGGTATGTCAGGAATGCCTTTGCAGCGTCCGGATTTTGAGAGGATTTCAGTACTGCAGCAGGGTAGATAACCTGGCCGCACATTTCAGATGATGCCGCAGTCCACTGCACCTTCCGCAACCTGCGTCGTAACTTCTTTTACGTTGGTGCCGTAGGTGATTTTTCCAGCAGCGGCAAGTGCTGCTTCATCCAGTTTATAATAGTCCAGGATTTTCTGGGTATACTGTCCCACCGGAACATCGGCGTTGCCCATGGCCAGTATGATATCGCCGTCTTTCAGACTGGCAGCCAGATCGTCATAGGAGTTGATATTGGCGGGGTTTCCTTCGGGAACAGCAAGTGCTACTTTATTTTCCAGGATGTCAAAGCGGCTGCCTTCAAGGATGAAGTCCAGTCCTTCGGTATTGACGTCTGGCTCAGCGTTGATGTCCAGTTGATTCATCTGCTTCTGGCCGGCGGAAATAAAGATGTCGCAGTTGGCGCCTTCCTGAATCTGGGTCTTTAATGTACCGGAAGAGTCAAAATTGAAAACCAGAGTGACATTCGGATTGGCCTTCATATAAGCGTCGCCCAGTTCTGTCAGCGTTTCGGTCATGGAAGCGGCGGCAAATACGGTCAGTTCCACAGGCTCTCCGTTTGCAGCGGCGTCCGCGGTGGGAGCAGCGGACACATCAGCGGAAGCAGCGGCTCCGTCGTCTGTGTTTGCATCCGACGAAGTGGTTCCGCAGCCTGCAAACAGGCAGAAGATAAGGCAAAGAGCCAAAAGCAGCGGGATGGTTTTTTTCATGTGGGTTCCTCCTTTAAGATATTAATCGAATCATTTGTCTTTTCCCTCTGGGAAAAAGCTGCTTCCCAGACGAAAAAGAAACAAAGCCCTGATTCCTCTCGTTCTATTTTTGGAAAGAGAACGGAGAGGACAATTGCATTATACTCCAGAAAACGAGGCAAATCAAGCTTTATTCTAAAAAAAGAACAACGAAAATAAAGTTTCTTCTTTTTGACTTTTATTCGCCAAAGGTGGAAACAGGACCGGGATTATGATACAATAAAAAACCGAAAACACCATCGAGAGAATTTTCTCGTGGGAAGGAGTTTAATCATGTCGGAAAAAAGGCAAGAGAAAATTAAAATTTTATTTGTCTGTCTGGGCAATATTTGCCGCAGTCCCATGGCAGAATTTGTAATGAAAGATTTGGTGCAGACAGAAGGGCTGGCAGATCAGTTCCAGATTGATTCCGCAGGCACGCTTCGGCAGGAAGTGGGGAAACCGGTGTATGCCCCTGCCCGTGAAAAACTGTTGGAGCACGGAATCGACCCGGCGGGAAAAGCTGCCCGCCTGCTGTGCAGGGAAGATTATGAAACATATGATTTGCTGATCGGCATGGAACATTCCAATTTGCAGGAGATGCACCGCATTTGCGGCGGAGACCCAAAAGGGAAGTTTCACAGCCTGCTGTCCTTTGCCGGGCGGCAGGGCGGTATTGCAGATCCTTATTTCACCGGGGATTTTCAGCAGACATATGAGGACGTGATAGAGGGATGTCAGGGACTGCTTTCTGCCCTTCGGGATCAAGAAGTATAAGCCCTGTAAAAAACCCGCCGCTCTTTTATGAAAGAGCGGCGGGTTTTGGCATATTGGCGGCGAAAAAATACAAACACAACAAAGGCACTTTTAAGACAGCAGTTGAATGCAGGAAGCCTGAGAGCCCCGGTTGTTCTGTACCCGGCGATGGGACCAGTAGAGGGCGGGCTGGCAGTGGGTACAGTCCTGCGCTGCAGAAATGTGCAGGACACCTGCCTGGCGCAGCCAGAGGGCATTGATGCCCTTCAAATCCACATGGAATTTTGGGCCGCGGGGCTGGATATACGGCGTGACGGTTTCGCCCAAAGCTGCTTTTAAAGCGGCAGGAACATCTGCATCCGTTTCAAAACAGTCCTGACAGATCCCCGGTCCGATGGCGGCCAGGATGTTTCCCGGTTGGCAGCCATAGACTTTCCCCATCTTTTCCACTGCCTTTTTCACAATACCAAGTGCAGTGCCCCGCCAGCCGGCATGGACGGCGCCGATGGCCCGCTGGACCGGGTCATACAGCAAAATGGGGATGCAGTCTGCGGTGAAGATCACCAGCGGCAGACCGGGTACGTTGGTAATCAGCCCGTCGGCTTCATAGTCGATGGGACGAAACAGCCCTTTCCCCGCGTCTTCCCCGGTGACCACGCGAATATTGTCCTGGTGCACCTGACGGGAGAAAACCAGCTGTTTTTCTGAAAGGCCTACATCGCTGCAGAAGATATGATAGTTTTCCAGAACGGCTGCCGGGGCATCGCCCCGATTGGCTCCCAGGTTGAGGGAAGCGTAAATTCCCCGGCTGACGCCGCCCTTCCGGGTGGAAAAAGCATGGGCAACCCCGCCGGCAGCGCGGAAATCATCGGAAACAAGATAAACAAGGCCGTTTGGCCGCTGGATGGTAACAATCGACATAGAGTTCCTCCGATTAACAGGCCGGGCCTCCTCGCGGCAGCGGGGAAGCCCGGTGAAATTGTTATGATAAAGCGGTAACGCGCCGGGTGAGAAATTTTTGGGAAACGATCCCAAAAACACGTCCCGTTTTTAAAGTGACAGCAGAAATTATCCTGCGTTTCGGCCGCAGCATTTTTTGTACTTCAATCCGCTGCCGCAGGGGCAGGGTTCGTTTGGACCGATTTTTTTGGCTTTTTTCACCGGCTGCTTTTTCACTGTGCCATCGCCGCCGGCGCTTTCTCCGGTGACCTTGGCGACTTTTTCCCGCTGAACGGAATTGTTCTGTACCCGTGCTAAGAAGATACGGCGGATGGTTTCGCTTTGGATGGCGGCGATCATCTCTTCAAACATGTCATAGCCTTCCCGCTTGTATTCGATGACAGGATCGTTTTGACCATAGGCCCGCAGGACAATGCCCTTACGCAGTTCGGCCATGGCGTCGATGTGGTCCATCCAATATTCGTCTACCACTCGGAGCATCATCACCCGTTCCAGTTCCCGCATCAGGGGAGAGCCCAGTTCGGCCTCTTTCTTTTGATAAATATCGTTGGCCCGCTGGGTCAGCAGTTCGACCAGGTCTGCTGCGCTTTTATGAGATAATTCCTCGTCGGACAAAGCCAGTTCGCCTTTTTGGAGGAACATACCTTCAAAGGGGATGCGGACCGATTTCCATTCTTCGGCCGTGATGTGATGCTGTTCTCCCATAGCGGCGTGAACCGCGTTGGACAAAGTATTATGCAGCATGGTGGCAATGGAAGAGGCCAGGTCTTCTCCGTCCAGAACTTTCCGGCGCTGTTCGTAAATGACCTTTCGCTGGACATTCATCACGTCGTCGTATTCCAGAACCGACTTTCGGGACTGGAAGTTGCGGGATTCCACTTTTTTCTGGGCGCTTTCAATGGCGTTGGACAGCATTTTTTGCTCGATGGGAGTATCCTCATCCAGCCCCAGAGTTTCCATCATACCCATGACCCGCTCAGAGCCGAAGAGCCGCATGATATCGTCTTCCAACGAGAGGAAGAAACGGGATTCGCCCGGGTCGCCCTGTCGGCCGGCACGACCACGGAGCTGATTGTCGATTCGACGGGATTCGTGCCGTTCCGTACCCAGAATAAACAGACCGCCGGCCTGGCGCACCTGATCCGCTTCTGCGGCGATGGCTTCTTTATATTTTGCTTCCGTAGCGGAAAATTTGGCTCTGGCGTCCAGGATTTCCTGGTCATTCGTTTCGGCAAAACCGGTAGCCTCCGCCAGCAGTTCTTCCGACATGCCGCCTTTGCGCAGTTCGGCTTTGGCCAGATATTCGGCGTTGCCGCCCAGCACAATATCCGTACCACGGCCGGCCATGTTGGTGGCCACGGTTACGGCGCCCACCTTGCCTGCCTGCGCCACGATTTCCGCTTCCTTCTCGTGGTGCTTGGCGTTTAAGACATTGTGTTTGATGCCCTGTTTGGAGAGCAGTTTGGACAGATATTCACTCTTTTCAATGGAGATGGTACCCACCAGAACAGGCTGTCCCTTTTCATGGCATTCTGCAATCTGGCGGATGATGGCGCGGTACTTTCCGGGTTCGTTTTTATAAACCAGATCGGGTTGATCCAGCCGGATCATGGGGCGGTTGGTGGGAATTTCCACCACGTCCAACTGATAGGTGTGGTTGAATTCCGCTTCTTCCGTCAAAGCGGTACCGGTCATGCCGGAAAGCTTGTCATACAGGCGGAAATAGTTCTGGAAGGTGATGGTGGCCAGGGTTTTGTTTTCCCGCGCCACTTCCACATTTTCCTTGGCTTCAATGGCCTGATGCAGCCCTTCGGAATACCGGCGGCCATACATCAAGCGGCCTGTGAATTCATCGACGATGATGACTTCGCCGTCTTTTACCACGTAGTCGATATCCCGCTGCATCAAACCACGGGCGCGAATGGCTTGGTTGATGTGATGGGACAGAGTAGTGTTTTCCGGCGCCGCCAGATTTTCTACGTTGAAATGGGCTTCTGCCCGGGCGATTCCCCGCGCGGTGAGGGTGACAGAGCGGGCCTTTTCATCTACGATGTAATCGGCGTCGATGTCCTCGGCCTCTTCTTCCTTTTCGTCCACAGAAGCGATGCGCAGTCCTTTCAGTTTGGCAACAAAGGAGTCTACAATCTGATACAACTGGGTGGATTGTTCCCCCTGGCCAGAGATAATCAACGGGGTGCGGGCTTCGTCGATCAGAATGGAGTCCACTTCGTCCACGATGGCGAAGGAATGACCCCGCTGGACCATCTCTTTGGCATAGATGGCCATGTTGTCCCGCAGATAGTCAAATCCAAACTCGTTGTTGGTGCCGTAAGTGATATCGGCTTCGTATGCCGCGTGGCGCGCCGCATTGGTGACGCCGTGGATTACCAGGCCAACAGACAGCCCCAAAAAGCGGTGGACCTTGCCCATCCATTCACAGTCGCGCTTGGCCAGATAGTCGTTGACGGTAACGATGTGAACCCCTTTGCCTGTAAGAGCGTTTAAATAAGCCGGCAAAGTAGAAACCAGCGTCTTGCCTTCACCGGTTTTCATTTCGGCGATCCGGCCCTGATGGAGGACAATGCCGCCGATGAGCTGAACCGGATAGGGCCGCAGGCCAAGTACGCGGTCCGAGGCTTCCCGGACAGTGGCAAAGGCTTCCGGAAGGATATCGTCCAGCGTCTCACCGTTTGCAAGACGTGCCTTAAACTCCGGCGTTTTGGCCTGGAGCTGGGCGTTGGAAAGACCGCGATATTCGTCCTCCAATGCCTCGATGCGGCTGACCAGCGGCCGGATACGCTTTAATTCCTTTGTGCTGCTGGAGCCAAATAATTTTGAAACAATGCCCATATATAAACTACCTTTCCTTTGGATCTCATATTTTCGGTATTATTATAATAATTTAGTATAACACAAAGAAAGGGAAGAAAAAAGAAAGATTCCGAATCCTTTGTGAACTTTTTGTGACTTTTTTAGTTTAAGGCGTTTGTTCCAGAAAGTAGGACGCTTCCATGTCGGCGGTGTTCAGCGCGAACGCCAGAGGATATTGCGACAGAGCCTGACCGATGGTGCGAACATCTTCCGGGCCGGAAAAACCCATGTGCCAGCGAATGGCAAAGGCCTCGTCCCTTGTCAGGCGCATAAAGCCGGTGATAATATAAACGGACTTTTCCCCATGGCCGTAAGGGAGCGGGTCGTGATAAAAAAAGGTGGGAACGGCGTTCCATTTTCCGTCCGGTCCTTTTACGTTCCGGGAACCGGCCGTGTAGCAGCCAATTTTGCATACATCATGCAGCAGAGCGACAATGGCAATGGTTTCCGGGGTATAATCCAATTGATACACTTCTTTTACCCGTGGGCGGGATAAATAGTCCGCCAGACAGTGGTAGACATTTAAACAGTGGGCGGCCAGTCCGCCGGCGAAGGCGTTGTGATATTTGGTGGAAGCGGGGGCAGAAAAGAAATCGCTTTTATTTTCCAGATAATCCAGCAGTGCATCGCTGCCGGGACGGGTGATCAGCTCCCGATAGATAGAGCAGAATTCTTCTTTCACGGTCATAAAACATCGGCTCCTTTCCGATCAAAATAGGAAATGGAGTCTACACAACTCCAGAGTGCAGAAAGAAAAACAAATGGAATTCTAAAAGGCATTATACCATAAAGTGAGCTGCAGGGGCAAAGGGAGTGGAAAAAGTTTTTCTTGACAACGAGTAGGGAAATGTGCTATTCTATTTGGGCAGTTAAAGATGCGGTAGCAATAATCGTATGCGCCGGAGTGGCGGAACTGGCAGACGCCCGGGACTTAAAATCCCGTGGGAGCAATCCCGTACCGGTTCGAGCCCGGTCTCCGGCACCAATTACTTTAATATTCCATATCGCGGGGTAGAGCAGTTCGGTAGCTCGTCGGGCTCATAACCCGGAGGTCGGGGGTTCAAATCCCTCCCCCGCAACCATATCGGGTGGATGTAACGGATTTCAGTTACATCCACCTGTTTTTTTCGGAGTGGCTTATGTATCGATTGGAAGCACCTTTGGATATATATCAGCGGCTAACACAGCGCCTCTTTGAAATCCATCCAGAAATCAAACTAGTATTAGCGTCATGCGATTACGCATTGGCTTCGCTTGGATTTGTAGACCAACCGCCTTGTGTCATCCATGTTGATCTAACGCAAGAAGGCATGGAACAATTATTGGACGAACTGATGGATTTTGAGATTGCCTCCGTAGATATGCCAGAGCAATCAAAGGAGTATCAAGCATATGTTAAGTATGGATGGCTGTGGGATATCTTTTATTCCGCAGAATACATTGACCCATGATGCGCTTATGTACCCGGAGCAGGTGACCGCCTGCTCCGGTTTTTTATTCCTCATGCACATCCGGCCGCTGCAGCCTGCCTGCTCCGCCGGCTTCATCTACCGGTACCGGTCCAGAAGCTCATCATAGTCGAATCCTTCGGCAATCTCCCTCATATGGCTGATATGCGCTTCGAGATCCTCAGGACTGCTCACCCGGTCGGTGCC
>JAFOJR010000028.1 GCA_017420125.1 Oscillospiraceae bacterium
ATGCCGTCAAAGCCAAGCTGTTCCCAGATCTCCTCTGCAATATGCGGAGCAAAGGGAGAGAGCAGCAGAAGCAGCGCCTGCATATCCGCCTTGTTGGCGCCCTGGGCGGTGAAATCGTTCACCATCGACATCAGCGCGGCAATGGCGGTGTTGAATTTCATGGTCTCAATGTCTTCCGTAACCTTTTTGATGGTCTTGTGGATCATTTTCTCATGCTGGGCGCTGTATGTGTCTCCCGGGGCGACCATTTCGCCCAGATTCCACACACGGTCCAAAAACCGCTTGCAGCCCTTCACGGCGTTGGAAGACCAGGGCGCGGCCTTTTCAAAATCGCCGATAAACATGATGTACATCCGCATGGTAGCTGCGCCGTATTGGTTGATGATGTCCGTGGGGTTCACCACGTTTCCCCGGGATTTGGACATCTTTTCGCCGCCTTCGCCCAAAATCATGCCGTGGCTGGTGCGTTTCTGATAGGGTTCCTTTGTGGGAACCACGCCAATGTCATACAGGAATTTATGCCAGAACCGGGAATACAGCAGGTGCAGCGTGGTGTGCTCCATGCCGCCGTTGTACCAGTCCACGGGGCTGAAATAATCCAGCGCCTCTTTGGAGGCTAGCGCCTTATTGTTGTGGGGGTCCATATACCGCAGGAAATACCAGGAGGAACCGGCCCACTGGGGCATGGTATCGGTTTCCCGTTCCGCCGGACCGCCGCAGTGGGGACAGGTGGTCTCCACCCAGCTGCGGATGGCCGCAATGGGAGACTCGCCTGTATCAGTGGGTTCATACGACTCCACCTCCGGCAGCAGCAGGGGCAGCTGCTCTTCCGGCACGGGGACATAGCCGCATTTGGGGCAGTGAACGATGGGAATGGGTTCCCCCCAGTACCGCTGGCGGGAAAAGACCCAGTCTCTCAGCTTATAGTTGACTTTTGCCTCGCCCAGCTTTTTGCTGGTGAGCCATTCGATGATCTTCTGCTTGGCTTCCGCCACTTCCAGACCGTTCAAAAAGCCTGAATTCACCAGGATGCCGGTTTCCACGTCGGTATACGCCGCTTCTTCCACGTTGCCGCCGGCCACCACTTCCACAATGGGCAGGCCGAACTTTTTGGCAAATTCCCAGTCTCTGGTATCATGGCCGGGCACCGCCATAATGGCGCCGGTGCCGTAGGTGGACAGGACATAGTCGGAAATAAAGATGGGGATTTCATTCCCGGTCACCGGGTTGACGGCCCGGACGCCTTCCAGCTTTACGCCGGTTTTTTCCTTGACCATTTCCGTCCGCTCAAAATCCGATTTCCGCCCCGCCTGTTCACAGTAGGCCTGCACTTCGTCCCAGTTTTCCAGCCGGTCTTTCCACTGGGTCACATAGGCGTGCTCCGGGGCGATGACCATATACGTGGCGCCGAAGAGCGTGTCCGGGCGGGTGGTATATACCTGCAGGATGTCTCCCGCGGTGGTGGCAAAATCCACATCCGCCCCCGTGCTGCGCCCGATCCAGTTTCTCTGCTGGATCTTCACCCGTTCGATGAAATCCAGATCATCCAGATCGTCCAGCAGCCGCTGGGCATATTTCGTGATTTTCAGCATCCACTGGCTCTTTTCCTTCCGCACAACGGGGCTTCCGCAGCGCTCGCAAACGTTGTCCACCACTTCTTCGTTGGCCAGAACGCATTTGCAGGAGGTGCACCAGTTGACCGGCATTTTGGCTTTGTACGCCAGTCCATGCTCAAATAACTTCAGGAAAATCCACTGGGTCCATTTCACATATTCCGGGTCGGTGGTGTTGACTTCCCGGTCCCAGTCGAAACTGTAGCCCAGAGACTGAAGCTGCTTTTTAAACACAGCCACGTTTTCTTCCGTCACTTTGACAGGATGAATCTTGTTGGCGATGGCGTAATTTTCCGTGGGCAGGCCAAACGCGTCCCATCCAATGGGGAACAGCACATTTTCGCCCTGCATCCGATGCTTTCTTGCCACCACGTCCATGGCGGTGTAGGGCCGTGCGTGGCCCACATGCAGGCCGTGGCCCGACGGATATGGAAATTCCACCAGGGCATAAAACTTCTTCCCGGGGGCGCCGGTTTTTACGGCATATGTTTTCTCCGCTTCCCAGCGGTCCTGCCATTTTTTCTCAATGCGGTCAAACTCGTATTTCATTTGTCATTTCGTTCCTTCCCTATCATTCGGCAGGCGGCACATTCCGCCTTTGTCTCCCCGCCCGGCGGGACAGATATCATTACTCTGCTTGGGTCGAAAAATCCACGACTGTGGCATCGCTCCAAAGGCGCTCCAAGTCATAAAATTCGCGTGCTTCTTCCAGGAACAGATGGATAACCAGGCAGCCAAAGTCCAGCAAAATCCAACTCCCGTTCCGATATCCCTCAATATGATGGGGCACTTCGTCCAATGCTTTCAGCGCCTTTTCCACTTCATCCGACAGTGTTTTCAAATGCGTGGTGGAACTTGCCGTACACAAGACAAAATAATCCGCCAGAAAAGTCAGTTTCGTGGTCTCAAGCGCACAGATTTCCTGTCCTTTTTTCTCTTCCAATGCCTTTACGGCTGCCTTTGCCATTTCTTTTGGTGTGATCACAAATGTGCTCCTTTCAGCATAGTATCCAATTCAAAAATTTCGTTATTCTCCCGTTTCGTCGCCGATGGAGCCCGTGGGCACAGGCACATCCGGTGTGGGTGCGCTGGTGGGCGGCGCGGCGGTTACGGGGGGTGTATTCTGTGTGGGCTTGGGCGCAGCGGTCACAGTGGGAACCGGCGTTCCCGTCGGCTTCGCCGTTGCCGTGGGTTTGGGTGTGGGCTTTTTGGTGGGCTTGGGTGTCGGCTTTGCCGTGGGCTTCACCGTTGCCGTGGGTTTGGGTGTCTTGGTGGCAGCAGGTGTCTTTGTCGGCTTTGCCGTCTGCTTCGGTGACGGTGTGGGTGTGTTGTCAGGCTTCTTGGTTTCAATGGGGATGATCTCGTCGTCGTCATCGGGAATCTCGCTTGTTTCACTGCGCTCTGTCCGGCCGGACGAGCTCCCCTTGCTGGCAACCAGCTTCCCGCTGCTTGTAATGGACATAATATCCATATCCTGTTCCGTTACGCCTTCCAGATAGGGATTTAAGTAGGTGTTCACGGCCTCCCGCAGTTCGGAAGCATGGGGGGTCACATATGACACCCCGTAATAGGACGCACCGTAGTTGCCCGGCATGGTAAAGAAGTGGACCTGGTCCATCTCCAGATGCATCGCCTGCTGGCCCAGCCAGATCAGGTTGCCAACAGACAGATTTGTTTCCACATGATTGGCAAAAAATTCCGCAAACTCTCTTACTTTTGTAATATTCCCAAGATTCAGGCATTTCTCGCCCACGGCCATCAAGAAGGCCTGCTGGGTCTGAATCCGGCCGATATCACCGGAAGAATATCCCGTCCCGTCGTTGTTCTTTCTCCAGCGCACCACGCCGACGGCGGTTTTCCCGTCCAGATGCTGCATGCCTTTTTGGACATGAATCGACAAATTCTGGGTGGGGTCCTCATAGTTCATATTGTAGGGCACTTCAAAATCCACGCCGCCCAATGCGTCAATCAGGTCGACGAAACCCTCCAGATCCACTTTGATGTAAAAGTCCACCGGAAATCCGATCAGATTTCCCACTTCTTCCGCCAATCGTCTCACGCCGCCGGCATTGTAAGTAGAATTGATCTTTTTGGTGCTCCAGCTGACATCCACCATGGTGTCCCGGGGGATGCTCATAACATTCATCTTCTGGTTTCTGGCGTCATAGGCCGCCACCATGATGGTGTCGGTGCCGCCGTTTCCGTCATCTGTCCCGCAGAGAAGGAATGTGTACATATCCGGCTTTCTCCCGCCGGTCTGCACCCGGGTGGGTTCTGCCGTGGTGCCGTCCTCCCGGATCACGGCGATCCCGCCGCCGCTCACATCAGGCGGCCGCACAATGATTTTATAGGCCGCAAAAACGCCGATGCAAAGCGCCGCTAAAATAATGGGAATCAGCATCCATTTGCGAAATCCCGTTTTTTTCTTTTCCACTTTCCGGTCCGCCTGCCGCTTTCCGGAACTTTTTCGATGTTCAGCACTCATGTCTTTTTCCTTTCAGCCAGTCCCGCGCCTCTAACGTGCGGAAGTGAATGGGATTCCCCATTTCGTTCATTTCTTCGATGGTCATTTCAAACCCCAGGAGCATTGCCCGGTCCAGGTCTTCAAACGCCAGTTTGCGCAGGGGCTCCACACCGGGAAAGTCCCGATTTTCTTCGATAAAATCGGCCATATAAATGATTTTTTCCAGCAGGCTCATATCCGCCTTTCCCGTGGTATGCCAGCGAATGGCGGAATACACCGCGTCCGATACGCCGCAGACCTCCCGGGCCACCTCAGCGCCTGTCAGCGCGTGCAGCAGCTTCAATGCTTTCTGCTCCAAATCGTCTAATACGATATCATATTTTTCGCATAATTTCAACTGTTCCTCCATGGTAAGCCGCTTGGTGCAGTCATGGAGCAGCGCGGCCACCTGGGCATCCTCTTTGGACGCGCCCCACCGCTCTGCCAGCGCAATGGCTGCCCGCTCCGTGCCCATCACATGGGGGACGCGTTTTGCGCGCAGAAAACTGCAGGCCACAGCGCGCAGTTCCTCAATGGAAAGACGGTGCAGATCCCGTTTGATGCCATAGAGCTGGCGCCGCAGAATATATCCGTACACAGCCGGAGAAACAAAGGGGTGCCAGGTGCCTTCCTTCACTGCGGCCCGCAGCTGGGTGGAAGAGATCACCGTCGGTTTTTCCCGCATGCAGATGATGTCGGCTCCGTACTGCTCCTTCAGCTTTTGGGCATAGGCGCGGTTGCGCTCTGTCTCCTCTTTCTCGCCCCGGTTGAACACCACCAGATGCACAAGGGAAAGCAGCGCTTCATATTCCCGCCAGGATTCCAGAGACTGGAACATATCCGTTCCCATCATCAGGTAAAACTCCCCGTCCGGATATTCCGCCTGCAGCGCATGAACCGTATCAATGGTATAGCTTTTTCCGGCCCGCTTCAGTTCCCAGTCCAGAATTTCCGTGTTTTTCATCCCGTCCGTGGCCAGACGGAGCATTTCCAGCCGGTCCTCCGCCGTGGGCGTCTGCTCCGGCAGTTCCTTGTGGGGCGGCAGCCCGGTGGGAATCAGCAAAAGCAAATCTACGTCCAGTTTCTTCGCCGCCGCTTCGGCGGACAAAATATGCCCAATGTGCGGCGGATTAAACGTCCCGCCGAAAATGCCGATCTTCTTCGGCTGCTGTTTCGTTTCCATGTTGATCACTCCCGCCGATGTTTCCTCTATTTTTTTCCAGACCCTGCCGGCAGTTCGATATGCTTTACGTCTTTTTTGTGGCTTTTGCGATACAGCACAAATTTCGAGCCGATCACCTGCACCGGTTCACTGCGGGTTTTTTCCGCCAGCTCCCGGCACACTTCCCGGGCGGTCAGCCCCGCGTTTTCCAGCACCTTGCCTTTGATCAGTTCCCGCGCCTCCAGCGCAGTATCCGCCTGACGAATCACGGCGTCGCTGATTCCTTCCTTGCCCACATGCAAAATCGTATCCATTGTGTTGGCAAGGCCGCGGAGATACGCTCTTTGTTTGCTGGTCAGTTCCATCAGTCGTTCTTTCTCCTGTTCTTCTGTGTTTTTCGATACATGCGGTGCACGCATTGTATATGCTTCCATTTTTTCGGCAAACTGCCGCAGGGCGCGGCCCCGGTGGGAGATGGCATGCTTTTCCTCCGGTGTCAGTTCCGCCATGCTTCGGCCCAGAGCAGGCAGGTAAAAAACCGGGTCATAGCCAAACCCGCCGCTGCCTTTCGGCTCCGTTCCGACAACGCCCTCGCAGGTTCCCTCCGCGCCCAGCTCCGTTCCGTCCGCCAGACAACAGGCAATGGAGCAGACAAAGCGGCAGCTGCGGTTTTCCTTTTCCTCCATCTGCCGTAGCAGCAGCTGATACCGCTCCGTGTCGTCCAGTCCGGGGCCGCCGTATCGGGCGGAATATACCCCCGGCGCACCGTCCAGCGCGTCCACCACCAGACCGGAATCGTCCGCAATGGCAGGCAGGCCGGTGGCCGCGTACACGGCGCGCGCCTTCAGCCAGGCGTTTTCCGCAAATGTACTTCCTGTTTCCTCCACGTCCACCTGCACGCCCAAATCGGACTGCAGCACAACTTCGATGCCCAAATGGGCCAGGATCTCCTGCATCTCTTTCAATTTCTTTTTGTTTTGCGATGCCAATACCAGTTTCATCTGATTTCCCCTTTAAACCATGGCCTGCACAAATGCTTCGGCGTCAAACACCATCAGGTCGTCCACCTGTTCGCCCACGCCGATGTACTTCACCGGAATCTGAAGCGTGTCCGCAATGGCAAAAACAATGCCGCCCTTGGCCGTGCCGTCCAGCTTGGTCAGCACCACGCCGGTGACGCCGGCAGCCTCCTGAAACTGGATGGCCTGCAGCAGTCCGTTCTGCCCGGTGGTGGCATCCAATACCAAAAGGGTTTCCCGGTCCGCGTCCGGCAGTTCCCGGTTGATGACGCGGCTGATTTTGTTCAGCTCATTCATTAAATTCTGTTTGTTGTGCAGCCGGCCTGCCGTGTCGCAGATGACGATGTCGCTGCCCCTTGCCTTTGCGGCGGAAATCGCGTCAAACACCACCGCGGCAGGGTCTGCGCCTTCCTTCTGCCGCACCAGATCCGCGCCGACCCGCTGGGCCCAGACCTGCAGCTGGTCGGCAGCGGCGGCCCGGAACGTATCTGCCGCGCACAGCAGCACTTTTTTCCCTTCCTGCTTCCATGCGGCGGCCAGCTTCCCGATGGTGGTGGTTTTTCCCACGCCGTTGACCCCGATCACCAAAATCACGGACGGCTTTGTATTTAATTTTACAGCCGGGTCTCCCACCTGGAGCATTTCCGTCAAAATCTTCTGGAGCGCTTCTCTGGCCTCTTCCGGTTCCTTGATCTTCTGCTCCCGAATGACGTCCCGCAGCTCATCCACCACCCGCACAGAGGTTTCCACCCCCACGTCTGCCAGAATCAGCGTCTCTTCCAGCTCCTCGAAAAATTCTTCTTTGAATGAGGAAAACACGGAA
>JAFOJR010000029.1 GCA_017420125.1 Oscillospiraceae bacterium
AATTCCCCTTTCTTTTGGATTGACAGCCGGCACAAAACATACTACAATGCCAGAACACCCTGTTTCAACTGAGAGGTTTTTTATGTTTACATCTTTATTTACCCGATGGTTTCCCCAAAAAGACGAACCCCGCACCCGTCAAAAAATGGGTGCGGTCAGCGGAATCATGGGAATTCTACTCAATTTGCTCCTGTTTGGCGGGAAATTTTTGGCCGGTCATCTCACCGGTTCCGTCGCCATTTTGGCAGACGCATGGAATAATCTGTCCGACGCGGGAACCTCCGCTGTCACTTTTGTCGGCTTCCGCCTGGCAGGGCAAAAGCCGGATTCTTCCCATCCCTTTGGCCATGGGCGGATAGAATATCTTTCCGGTCTTCTGGTTTCTCTGTCTATTTTGCTGGTGGGAATCGAGCTTTTAAAGACATCTGTCGAAAAAATTCTGGCGCCTGTCCTGCCGGAATTTCGTCTTCTCTCCATTCTGATCTTGGGTCTTTCCATTTGCGTCAAGCTTTGGATGTTTCTCTTCCATCAGGCACTGGGCAAATACAGCGGTTCTGCCGCACTGCTGGCAGTGGCCAAAGACAGCCTTGTCGACATATTGGCCACCGGCACCGTACTTTTGGGCACGCTGGCAGAACATTTTTTCCACCTCTATTTAGATGGTTATTTTGGCATTCTTATCGCCCTGTTTATTTTATACACCGGCTTTTCCTCCGCCAAGGCCACATTGAATCCCCTGCTGGGCCAGCCGCCCAGTCCTGCCCTGGTACAGCAAATTGAAAAAACCGTATTAAAACAGAAAAACATTTGTGGTATCCACGATTTAATTGTCCATGACTACGGACCCGGGCGCAGGATCATTTCTCTTCATGCAGAAGTGCCGGAAAACGGTGATCTTCTGGTGCTGCACACAGCCGTAGACCAGGCGGAGCAGGATCTGAAAACCCAGTTGGGCTGTGAGGCGGTTATCCACATGGATCCCATTGTGACGGATGATACAGAGACCATTGAAATGCGGGAAAAAATAGCGGCACTGGTGCGGCTGATTGATCCATCCGTCTCCATTCACGATTTCCGCATTGCCCGGGGCTATGCCCGGCACAAGCTGCTTTTCGAAGTGGCGGTTCCCAACAATCTGGTCCAATCAGAAGAACAGATGGTTGACTCTATCAAGGCAGCCATCGCTGCGCTGGACGCTTCCTATGAAACAGTAATCCAAATCGATCAGATTCCCGTCTGACTTCCCCGTCTTTTCAGAAAATGAAAGTCTTTCTTTTTCAATCCAAAAGGCGCGGTCTTTTTACAGACCGCGCCTTTTTCTATGATCGGATGCGAAACAGCGTACGATGGAAAAACATACCGCCCACCAAAAACAGCAGCCGCTGCAAAAGGTCCACTTGGTTTCGAAGAAACAGCGGCAGCAGCCAGGAAAATTGAAAAATCCCCGCCGCCAGCAAAAAACAAAGGACACAACAGATCGCACTTTCCAGGGAAAACGCCAGCCGCTCCCGTTTCTGTGCTGTCAAAAACGGCAACAGGAACCCCATCAGAATCCACAACAGTCCGCCTAATATTTCCCGCATCAAGGAAGAATCTGTGGCGATGGGAAGCTGTTCTGCCCATTGCACCCCATAAATCAGGGCGGCCAGTAAAACGCAAATACCCAGCATCCGCCCGATGATTCGTAAAAGTCCTTTTCCCATACCTTTTCTCCTTTAATTTCCCACTAGGAAATCCAAAATATTCCATCCTGTGGAAGTTTGAGCCCGGTATAATTCCGTATAGCCGCAAGCCGCACAGGAAATGGTAATAAATTTTTTATTCTGCACGTCAAAAATCTTTGCAAAATTTCCTCCGGTTGCCTGAAATCTGTCATATGTATAGCTTTGGCAACCACATTTGGGACATACATACTGAACTTGATCCATATAGGCCCTCCTCTTTACAAAAAAGAGCGCTCATTCCAAAAGAACGAACGCCCTTTTCTTTTATGTGCTTATTCTGCATCCACAAAATCAGCAAAGCCATCATCCGTTGCGCTGCAGCAACCAAAGCCGCCTCGCTTCGCCAGTTTTTCTTTTGTAGAAGTACATAGTTCCAGCAAATTATCCCAATATGCCACAACGGCACAGACCACAGCGCCTACGGCCAGCGCCACTGCAGTAATGGATAAGATCATTTTCAGTGCTTTCATCCTGTTGGCCTCCTTTTCAATTTCACTCATGTGGTTACTTGGGTTTGATTAGTATACACCTTTTCACGCAGAAATTCAACTGATTGAAAAAACTTTTCCTCTCTCGACATAGGCCCAGATAGCAAGGTGATCTCCCTGTCCACCGCAAATCACTGAACACCCTGCCTTTTTAAACAGTTTCTTTTTTCTCCGCGTCACTGTTAAAATTTCAGGGTTTCTCGTTTCTTTCCACTTTTTTTCAATTTCTATTGTAATTTTCTTATACTATGATAGTATATAAGCAGTATATCATCACGCTTTCTTTTCACCTTTATTTTGTGCTGCAGAATCATTCAAATCGGGAAAAATCGGTTTTGTTTTTCTTTTTTCCCGCTTTTCCTTTGCTTTAAAAAGAAACCAAGGCGCCTTAAAAGCGCCTTGGTTTCTTTTCATGCCTCAGCGTTTCCCGTCTGAGCATATTTTTTACTCTCTGCCACCGCCAAAGCATCACATCGGTTGTTTTTTGGATTCTCCGCATGACCTTTTACCCAGTGAAACGTCACTTGGTGAACTTCCAGCAGCTTCAAAAGCCGTTCCCAAAGATCGGGATTCAAAGCCGGTTCCCGTTTATTGCGCATCCAGCCATTTTGTCGCCAGCGGATGGCCCACCCTTTTTCAACGGCGTTGATCACATATTGGGAATCGCTGTATAGCTCCACTTGACAAGGGCGCTTTAATGCCTCCAACGCAGAGATCACGCCCATCAGTTCCATCCGATTGTTGGTGGTTTCCGTCTCTCCGCCGGAAAGTTCTTTTTCCTGCCCCTGGTATTCCAAAATGGCACCCCATCCTCCGGGGCCGGGGTTGCCGGAGCAGGCGCCGTCGGTATAAATGGTTACGATCCTTTTTCTAGAGATATCTTCCATCTCTGGTTTTTCTCCTTTTCCTATTTGATGACAGAAGGAAGGAAACCAATGGGCAAAAGCCCATTGGTTTCGTTTTTTTCTCTATTCTTCCGGTTCTGTGGGAAAATCGTCTTCTTCCTCTTCTTTGACGGTGCGAGCCAGGGAAATAACTTTCGCGCCGTCTGCCACCCGCATCAAAATGACCCCTTGGGTATTTCGTCCGTACAGGTTCACGTCCCGGGCTGCCATGCGAATGATGACACCGTCATCGGAGACAATCATAATATCATCATCCTCGTCTACCACTTTAATGGCAGCAATTTTCCCCGTTTTTTCCGTCACAGCATAATTTTGCAGGCCTAAGCCGCCTCGGTGCTGCGGTTGACGCCGATTCTCCTCGTTTTCGTTTTCTGCTCCATTCCCTCGGAAATATTCTCCAATTCGCGTCCGTTTGCCGTATCCGTTTTCTGTGACAGTGAGCAGCGTGCCGCCTGGCCTTGCCCGGGCGCCGCCCACCACATAATCGCCTTCTCGCAGACGGATGCCTCGGACACCTACAGCATCCCGGCCCATAACACGAACATCCGCTTCCTGGAAACAGATAGCCGAGCCATCATGGGTGGCCAAAATAATGTTCTGGTTGCCGTCCGTTTCCCGTACAGCGATAAGTTCATCATTTTCTTCCAGATGGATGGCACGGATACCAGCCTTTCGGGCGGTGTTGACAGAAGACAGCGTGATGCGCTTTACTGTCCCATTCCGGGTCATCAGCATCAGATACCGATCGTCTGTAAACTCATGAATATGAAGCATGGCATTTACTTTTTCCCCCGGCTCCAAAGGCAGGATATTTACCAGATTGGTTCCTTTTGCCACCCGGCTGGCCTCGGGAATGGAATATCCCTTTTTCCGGTGGACTTTGCCGCGGTTGGTAAAGAATAAAATAAAGTCGTGGGTGGAGGCCACAAATAACGTCTCCACATAGTCCTCTTCCCGAGTGGTCATGGCGGTAATGCCTTTGCCGCCCCGGCGCTGTGTCCGATAGGCAGAAACCGGCAACCGCTTAATATATCCGGCGTGGGTCAGGGTGTAGACGCAGTCTTCTTTTTCGATAAGATCTTCAATGTCGATCTCATCCACCACGTCTTGAATTTCCGTCCGGCGCTCATCGCTGAACTGATCCCGGATGGCCAGCAGTTCTTCTTTCAGCACATCCCGCACCATTTCCGGTGAGTCCAGCAGGCGCTTGTAATAAGCAATCCGCTCTTCTATTTCCTGATATTCTTTTTCCAGCTTCTCCCGGTTCAGCCCCTGGAGCGCAATGAGACGCATGTCGCAAATCGCTTGGGCCTGCATTTCGGACAGGGAAAAATGTGTCATCAGATTTTCCTTGGCGTCGTTATAGCTGTTTCGAATAATGCGGATTACTTCGTCAATATTATCCTGCGCAATCAAAAGCCCTTCCAGCAGATGGGCCCGTTCCTCCGCTTTTTTCAGATCATAACGGGTACGGCGGACAATCACTTCTTCCTGGAAAGTCAGATATTCGTCCAGCAGTTCCCGCAGCGTCAACACCTTTGTTTCCTTCTGGTTGTTCACCAGAGCCAGATTAATAATAGAGAAGGTGGTTTGCATCTGGGTCATGGTCAAAAGATGGTTCAAAACCACCTGTTCATTGGCGTCCCGCTTCAACTCGATGACAATGCGCATTCCGTTGCGATCCGTTTCATCCCGGATGTCAGAAATGCCCTCCACCCGCTTTTCCTTTACCAATTCGGCAATGGTGGCAATCAGCTGCCGCTTGTTTACCTGATACGGCAATTCGGTGACAATAATTCGGGTACGATTTTCCTTTCCGAACGTTTCAAATTCCGTTCTGGCCCGAACAATGACCTTGCCCCGGCCGGTGGCATAGGCGGAACGAATACCGCTTCGCCCCATAATGATACCGTGTGTAGGAAAATCCGGTCCTTTCACGTGGTGCATCAGTTCTTCCAGGGTGGCCTCCGGATTATCCAGCACGCAAACACATGCATCAATCACTTCGCCTAAATTGTGGGGCGGCATATTGGTTGCCATTCCCACGGCGATGCCGGAGGAGCCATTGACCAGAAGATTGGGAAACCGAGAAGGCAGAACCCGCGGCTCCTGCCGGGTTTCGTCGAAGTTGGGCTTCCACTCTACCGTATCCTTTTCCAAATCCCGCAGCATTTCATCTGCTATGCGGGCCATACGGGCTTCGGTATATCGGTAGGCCGCAGGGGGATCGCCGTCCACAGAACCGAAGTTTCCATGCCCGTCGATTAACGGATAACGCAAAGAGAAATCCTGTGCCAGGCGCACCAACGCGTCATAGACAGAGGCATCCCCATGGGGATGATATCGGCCCAGCACGTCACCCACGGCAGTGGCACATTTACGGAACGGTTTATCTTTTGTCAGCCCATCCTCATACATGGCATATAGAATTCTGCGGTGCACGGGTTTTAACCCATCCCGCGCATCCGGCAAGGCCCGGCCGACAATGACCGACATAGCATATTCCATATAGCTGGTCTTCATTTCCAAAGCCAGCTCTGATTCTTCTATTTTCTGCTCCGGAAAGGCGATTTCCTCTGGCAGATAATCTTTATTGTGTTTTGCCATTTAATCATACCGCCTTTCTCAATAATCCAAATCGCCCACAGAAGCGGCGTTTTCTTCAATAAACCGGCGGCGGGGTTCCACGTCTTCCCCCATCAGCACGGTGAAAATCTCGTCGGCCCGCACAGCATCCTCCAGCTTAATCCGCCGGAGCGTACGGGTCTCCGGGTTCATAGTGGTTTCCCACAGTTCATGCGGGTCCATTTCACCCAAGCCCTTAAAACGGCTGATATCAATCTTTGCGTTGTGGTTTTCGCCCCGCATTTGGGCGGACACTTCGTCCCGCTCTCCGTCAGAATATGCTACCCGGGTTTGCTTGCCCCTAGTCAGCTTATACAGCGGCGGCACGGCAGAATAGACATATCCTCCGTCGATCAGCGGCCGCATAAAACGGAAAAAGAAAGTGAGCAGCAACGTGCGGATATGGCTGCCGTCCACATCGGCATCTGCCATGATGATGATCTTGTGATATCGGAGTTTTGTCAGATCAAATTCCTCACCGATGCCGGCGCCCAGCGCCGTAATCACCGGTTGGAGCTTATCATTTCCGTATACTTTATCTGCGCGGGCTTTCTCCACATTGAGCATCTTGCCCCACAAAGGCAGAATCGCCTGGAACCGGGAATCCCGTCCCTGAGTGGCAGAACCGCCGGCAGAGTCACCTTCTACAATATATAGTTCCGTAAGCGCTGGATCTCGATCGTTGCAGTCCCGCAGCTTGTCTGGCATCTGTCCGGATTCCAACCCGGTTTTTCGCCGGATGCTTTCTCTGGCTTTTCGGGCGGCTTCTCTTGCCCGGGATGCGGTCAGGGCTTTTTCCAAAATGGTCTTTCCAACCGCGGGGTTTTCTTCCAGAAAAATAGAAAGCTTTTCCGAAACCAGACTCTCTACCAATGTCCGCATTTCGGAATTACCGAGTTTGGCCTTGGTTTGCCCTTCAAACTGGGGTTCCGTCAGTTTTACGGAAATAACGGCAGTAATTCCTTCCCGGCAGTCTTCGCCGGAAAGCTTTTCTTCATTTTTTAAAATATTATTTTTTCTGCCATATTCATTCAGCACACGGGTCAGCGCAGCGCGGAAACCGGTTTCGTGCATCCCGCCTTCTGCTGTATGGATATTATTGGCAAAAGACAGCAGCATTTCATTATATCCATCGGTATATTGCAGAGCAATCTCCGCTGCAGATTCGTTTCGTGTGCCGGATATATAGATAACATCCTGATGTAAGGGTGTTTTATTTCGATTGATATATTGAACAAAGGAACGAATCCCGCCTTCGTAATACATTTCATCCCGCTTTTCTTGGCCAGGACGATTGTCTACAGTGATGATTTTCAGACCGGCGTTTAAAAATGCCTGTTCTCGCATGCGGGTGTGAAGAATATCATATTGATATTCCCACTCTTCAAAAATCTCCCGATCCGGCTGAAACATGACACGGGTCCCCGTTTGATCTGTTTCTCCTAAAACAGTCATTTCCTGGGTGACATTCCCTCGCTGGAATTTCATCTGGTATTTTTTCCCGCCTTTACAGACTTCCACCACCAGCCATTCGGACAGAGCGTTGACTACAGAGGCACCTACCCCATGCAGCCCGCCGGAGACCTTGTATCCGCCGCCGCCGAACTTTCCACCTGCATGCAGGACCGTATAGACCACTTCCAGTGCGGGACGGCCTGTTGCATGAAGATCTACGGGAATGCCTCGTCCGTTATCGGTAACGGTAATGGATTCTCCATCTTCAATGGTAACTACTATTTCGCTGCAATATCCGGCCAGCGCTTCGTCAATGGCATTGTCTACAATTTCATAAACCAGGTGGTGCAGCCCGCTGGACGAAGTGGACCCGATATACATGCCGGGGCGCTTCCGCACCGCCTCCAACCCTTCCAGAACTTGAATCTGCTGGGCGCTGTATTCCGTTTTGTTCTTAACTTGTTCTTCCATGGGTGTCCTCCCTTGCTTGATTCAGCCAATCGCTGACTTGACCTTCTGCCCGTTTGAGCAGTGTCGCCGGAGAAAGCTGTGATAAATAAACTGTACTTACGCCCTGCTCTTCGCAGAGCACAAAGGATTTGGGCAATTCCTCACTGACACTGACAACCCGCCCATTTTCCTCGGCTTCTTTCAAAAATTGCCGGGTTAAATAAGAACCGGTAGTGTTGTCCAGATCAAAAATACCGAGAATAGTCCGCATCGGTACCACCGTGTTTTGTCCCAAATGCAAATACATAATGTTCCTTCCCTTTCATTCATTCTCCCGTTGTGGAGCGTCTTCCGCCGGAAAAATGACACCGTGTTCAATCCGGAATTCCGCATTTCCCTCCTGTTCCAGCAGAGGCATTTTCTGACAACAGGTGATAAATACCTGTCCTTCTGTAATCTGATTTAACACAAAGGACTGTCGCCTTTCATCCAGTTCGCTGAGCACATCGTCCAAAAACAGAACCGGATATTCTTTCCGATCAAAAAAATGGACTTCCCGTTCTGCTAACTTCAAGGACAGCGCTGCTGTCCGCACCTGTCCCTGGGACCCAAAAGCCTTCAGAGGACGTCCATCCAAAAGAACCAGAAAATCATCTTTATGGGGACCGGAAAGACAGGACTTCACTGCTTGTTCTGCCGCCCGATGGGATGCCTGATGTTCCAACAGCCAGGTTTCAATCTGTTCCACCGGAGCAAAAGGATCTGCCACAGTGGAAACGGTTTCATAAACCAACGACGGCTGTTCCCGGTTCCCGGAGCAGGCACTGTGAATCTTACAGAAGATTTCTCCCAAAATTTGGACGTACTTGGCACGATAAGAAATCAAAATGGCGCCATATCGCGCCATGTCTCCATTAAAGGTATCCAGCGTAGAAAGAAGAGACGGCTTTTGCTCCCAATCCCGCAAAATTCTGGTTTTATGTTCCTGTAAACGGTGATATTGAGACAAAGCCTGCGCATATCTGGGACGGAGCTGACATAGCGTCTGGTCCAAAAACCGCCGCCGCGCAGCGGGTCCGGACCAGATTAAAAATAAATCTTCCGGGGTAAATAAAACGGTACGAAGCGTATCAGACAACGAAGCGGTTGTCTTTTGCTTCACGCCATTGAGAAGCATTTGTCTTCTCCCATGGCGAAAAAGAAAAATTTCAATAGAAAAGATCCTTTCCCGGGACAACACAGTCCCACAGACGGCGGCCTTTTCCTGTCCAAACTGGATCAGTTCCTTATCTCCTCGGGTGCGGTGAGACCGGGCGCCAGAGAGATAAGCCGCCCCTTCCAGCAGATTGGTCTTCCCTTGAGCATTTTCGCCGAAAATCAAATTTTGTCCACTGGAAAAACAGACCTCTGCCTGTTCGTAATTTCGAAAATGGGACAGAGAAAGACGTTGGATTTCCATTGTATTACGTTCCTGCTTTCAGCCGCACCGGCAGAACCATATAAAGAAAATGGTCGTCTTCTTCCGCTTCCGGAAGAATCAGGCAAGGGGATACGTTGGTATTTAACTTCAGGCGAACTGTTTCCGCCGGAACAGCTTTCAATACATCCAGCAAGAACCGATTATTAAATCCAATTTCAAGACCTCCGCCGTTGCCTTCCACTGAACAGGTGTCCGATGCAACACCGATGGCTGTTGCTGTTTTTAAAAAGAGACTGTTTTCCCCAAATGTGCACCGAAGCGGACTTTTCAATTTTTCGTTAATGATCAGAGAAACCCGATCTACGCTTTGAAGCAGCGTCTTGGCATCCGCTATAATGGTAATGGGATGTTTATTGAGAATTGCCTGTTTATAATTGAGAAATTCTCCTTCTAACCGGCGGGAAAGTAATGTGGTATCCCCTATTTGGAATGTGACATGACGGCTCCCTTGTGAAATGATAACCGGATTTTCCCCATCTGAAGCAATTTTTTCTACTTCAGAAAGTGCTGGTCCCGGCACGACAAAAGAAAAAGATGTTTCTCCGCCCTGAATTTCCACCTGTTCCCGACGGATGGCCAACCGATATCCGTCTACGGCAACCAGCGTCAGCTGATTTTCCTCTACCTCAAAAAGAGACCCCGTGTGAATGGGTTTGCTTTCATCCCGGCTGGTGGCAAACAGTGTTTCTGAAATCATGGATTTCAATGTTCCTTCAGGGATAGAAAGCATATGAAGCTGTTCTACTGCGGGAAGTTCAGGAAAGTCGTCCGGGGAAATACTGTTGATTTGAAAGTGGGAAGCCTGGCAGGAGATGTGAATTAAATCTCCCTCCATTTTAAAAGAAACGATATCATCCGGCAGGCGACGAAGAATTTCTCCAAATAAACGGGCGTTAACAACAGTTGTACCTGGTTGTTCTACCAGAGCAGGGCAGATGGTCTGGATTCCGGTTTCCAGATTGTATCCGGTTAGCAGAAGAGATTCGTTTGCTTCAATTAAAATGCCTTCCAGGGCAGGAATGGTGCTTTTTGTTGAGACTGCTTTGGAAGCAGTTGAGATAGCAGGGAGAAGAACTGCTTTTTCGCAGGAAAAAATCATTAGGTGCCTCCTTTTTGGTGTC
>JAFOJR010000030.1 GCA_017420125.1 Oscillospiraceae bacterium
TAGACAAAGAGTCGTATGCATCCATCCAAAAATATATTCCCGGCCAGCTGATGGCATCTGGTGCAAAGGTGGACGGTATCGTTACAAAGGTAACCAGCACGCCATCTGTCGTTTATGTGGATTTGGACGACAGCGGGAGAACACCTGTACTGATGCCAACGCAAAGCGACGATTTGGTAGATGTGGTATTCACCATTGAAGCGCAAGTAGAAAAAGGCGATGTTCTTACCACAAAAGTTGGGACTCAGGAAGTGAGAATTGGTCGGCCCCACATTGTGAAGACAGAATATATTGAATTGACAGGAACCGTTTTAACGGTGGAATGGACCGAAGGGGAAGGGGAATCATAAAATCCGATTCCATTCCCAGGGAAAGAAAAGGAGAAATTCATGGCACTGTTGGCGCAGGTGGATCAAAATATTTTGTTTTGGTTTCAAGATGTTTTGCGCACTCCGTTTCTTAATTCTGCAGTCCTTTTCTTCACGAGCTTGGGCGATGCCGGTTTTTTATGGATTGGCTGTTCTATCTGTATGCTGTTTTTCAAGCGCTGGCGGAATGTGGGTGCTGTTTCATTAATTTCCTTGCTGCTCTGTTTTTTGAGCGGGGAACTTCTTTTGAAACACCTAATTGCCCGCCCCCGCCCAATTGTGGAATTGAAAGCATTGATTCCATTGATCCCTACACAAGACGGGTTTTCGTTTCCGTCCGGTCATACCGGTTCCTCTTTTGCTGCCTCCTTTGTGTATTTGTGGGGTGCGCCGGCACGATGGGCAAAGATTTTTTTCCCCATTCTGGCTGGTTTGATGGGACTTTCGCGGATATATATAGGAGTTCATTACCCATCGGATGTACTGGCAGGTGCTATTCTTGGCATTATTTGGAGCCAAGTGACTTGGCAAAGTTTTCATATTGTACAGCGAAAAAGAAAAGAAAGACTTGCATAAATGAGAAAGAGACATTGCCGCAGACAGCGGCAATGTCTCTTTTCCTTTGATAAGGGAACCGTTGTTTATTTTACTTCATTTACCAAGGGCACACCGGCAACATAGTCTTTTAAATTCTGCAATGTTGTGCTGGCAATGGCGGCGGAAGCTTCTTCTGTAAAGAAAGCCTGGTGGCCAGTCATCACAATATTGGAATAAGCCATCAGACGGATCATATCATCGTCCTGCATCAATTCTTTGGAATGGTCTTCGAAAAAGTATTCGTGTTCTTTTTCACATACATCAAGACCGACGCCTCTAAATTTCCCGGTTTTGACAGCGTCCAGCAAGTCGGCTGTATTGATGAGGCCGCCGCGGGAGGAGTTAATTAAGATCACGCCATCTTTCATCTTTGCAATACTGTCCTTGTTGACAATATGTCGGGTGTCCGGGAAAAGCGGGCAGTGGAGAGAGATTACATCGGATTTTTCCCAGATTTCATCCAAAGTGACATAGTTTAAACCACTGTTGGGATCGTGCACGACGTCATAGGCCAACACATTCATGCCAAAACCGGCAGA
>JAFOJR010000031.1 GCA_017420125.1 Oscillospiraceae bacterium
CATCGTCAAAATTCCCTTCCACGGCGCAGACTCCCACATTTTTCCCCAACTGGGTGATCATTTGCAGTTCCTGAATTTCAGAAACGCCGTTTTTCGGATAGAAAACCAGAATCTTTGTCCGATCTACATCTCGAAAACCTTCTAATGCTGCCTTCCCTGTATCTCCGGAGGTTGCCACTAAAATACAAACATCCTTCTGCTCTCTGTTCTTGGTCAGAGAAGCAGTTAATAAATATGGCAGCATTTGCAGGGCCATGTCTTTAAACGCACAGGTGGGACCATGCCAAAGTTCCAGACAAGAGACTCCATCGCCCAGAAAACGCAAAGGGGCCACCTCTTTGCAGTCAAACCGCTCCAAACCATATGCAGCATTGGCAAACCGTGTTAATTCCGCCACTGTAAAACCTTCCAGAAACAAATTCATCACGTAGACTGCCCTCTGCTGGTAGGACATTTCTTTGAGTGCGTTCACTGCGCCGTCTGGCAGCCGGGGGAATACCTCTGGTGTCAAAAGACCGCCATCCGGTGCAAGCCCCTGGACAATGGCCTCGGCCGCAGAGCAGCTTTGCATATCATTTCGCGTGCTGACATAGTGCATACTTTTCACACCCTCTCCCTTTCATTCCGTCCATTTGGGGAACAGCCATGGGAAACTCTTTGGCTTTTCTTCATATCCCCTTGTTCTATCTTAATTTCTATTCCAACGGATTTTTTCGAATAAATTAACAGTGTTATTATGGCAGTATTTTCCGTTTCGGTCAAGCAAAGAATGAGAATTCTCTATTTCTCTTATAACGAAAATACATTTTCCAAATGGATGATATGCGGACATCTGGTTTTTTCTCCAAACGGTGCATATACCTCCACTACATCAAACCTGGGCTGGAGTTCAGGTGCAGCATCGGCCCAATACATCTGAGCAGCCAACAAAAGCCGCTCTTTTTTCCGTTTCGTCACTGCCTCTGCAGCGGCGGCAAATGACGCATTTTTTCGCAATTTCACTTCTACAAATGCCAGAATCTCTCTTTTTTGTACAATCAGGTCAATTTCTCCTTGCCGGGTGCGATATTGCCGCGCAATGATTTGATAACCGTGCTGCATTAAATATTGAGCGGCAACTTCCTCTCCCCAGTTTCCCAATGCTCTGCTCATAAATTCCGCAAAAAACTGCGGCGGTGAATGGGGCAGGGGCCCAATTGCCGCAGGCGCTCATAATGAGCTTTCGTGGGATATCCTTTGTGCTTTGCAAATAAATACCCTGGATATACCGCGTCCATTTCTATCATATATCGATCCCGGCTGACCTTTGCCAAAACGGAAGCAGCAGCAATGGACGCGCTCTCTCCATCGCCTTTGATAATAGTGCGATTGGGGCAGGCAATTCCTGTAGAACGGTTTCCATCGATCAATGCAAACTCCGGGAGGACAGAAAGATTCTCAATGGCCCGATGCATTGCAAGCATTCGTGCATTCAGGATATTAATAGATTCAATTTCTTCCACTTCGGCACGAGCCACAGCCCACGCCACTGCTGTTTGGCAGATCAAATCATACAACTGTTCCCGCTTTTTTTCTGACAATTTTTTAGAATCGTCCAAGCCTGGTATCTCTGCATATGGAGGTAAAATTACAGCAGCAGCATATACAGGGCCCGCCAAAGGACCGGCGCCTGCTTCATCCGCACCGCAAATCCAGTGGACACCTTTTGCAAAACAGTCGGCTTCATATTTCCAAAGATCTTTTTTCTGTTCCGATTTCATGGTTGTTATCTCCCTTTTGGGGTGGGTGTTCCAATGTAATTCTGCCTAGCTTTCCACTGCGAAATTCGTCCAACAGCACATTTGCCATCCGTTCCAAATCCACTTCACCGCCGGAAATCAAGAACCCTCGTTTGCGTGCCGCCTGCTCCAGCAAAACATACCCCGGAGCGTCCGGCTCTGGCGTAATCTTATATCGAGCCGTCAATGCAGCAGCATAGTCCTTTGCCAGACGCTCTATCAGCGAAAACGCCAGCAACTCCACATCTGTTACCTCATCTCGTACGGCACCGGTAAACGCCAAATGCAGCCCAACTTGCTCATCTTCAAATTTGGGCCACAAAATTCCAGGTGTGTCCATCAGTTCCAGTCCGCTGCCTAACGTAACCCATTGACGGCCTCGTGTCACCCCGGGACGATTTTCCGCCTTTGCGGACTTCCGGCCTGCCACCTGATTGATAAATGTGGACTTTCCTACATTTGGTACGCCTACTACCATTGCGCGAATGGTACGCCCCACCTGTCCTTTCGCCGTATATGCAGCAATTTTCTCCCGCATCATATTGCGGACTGCATTGGGAAAAGCCTTTACGCCGGCACCGGATTTACTGCTTACCTCCAAGGCAAAAAGTCCTTGTTCTTTATAGTACGAAACCCATTTCTTATTCCATTCCGGGTCCGCTTGATCGGCGCGATTCAAAACAATCATTCGCGGTTTTCCCCTCGCAATGTCGTCCAAATCCGGGTTGCGGCTGGACACGGGGATCCGCGCATCAATAATTTCGCATAGCAGATCTACATGTTTAATCTGCTCTTGCATCATCCGTTTGGTTTTTGTCATGTGTCCGGGATACCACTGTATTACCATGTTCCCCTCCGTATATTGCATTTCACTTCATATTACTTGCAATTTGCCTTTTCCCTCAGCCCCACTTGCAGGCAGAGTATATAGAAAAAAAGAGGGG
>JAFOJR010000032.1 GCA_017420125.1 Oscillospiraceae bacterium
AAACTGCAGGCATAAACATCGTGGTTCCTGACCCACGGAAAAAAAGGACGGAGGAGAAACAATGACGAAAGACAGCTTCATGGAGCCGGGATGCACGGAGAAGCAGGCGGACGGCAGGCACTTGAAGCAGGACGGCGGCAGACCCGCCGCTTTCTGCGCGTTTTTCATTGACAAAGCGGGGCAGGTCGGGCTATAATGAATCCTATTTAAAAAGGGGGTTTTTTCATTGCCTGATCAACGAATTCTTACGATACAGGATATCTCCTGTGTGGGTCAATGCTCTCTTACGGTAGCACTGCCGATTTTGTCTGTATGCGGTCTGGAAACCTGTGTGCTGCCCTCTGCCGTTTTGTCCACCCATACCGCCGCCGCCTTTGGCGAATATACCTTTCGCGATTTAACAGAGGATATTCCCGCCATCCATCGGCATTGGCAAAAAGAACATATCAAATTTGATGCCATCTACACAGGCTATTTGGGCAGCATCAAGCAGATTGATTATGTAAAGGCCATTTTGGAAACCATGGGCGTTCCCGGCGTAAAGCGGATTGTAGATCCTGCCATGGCAGACAACGGCGTACTTTATTCCGGATTTGATCTGGCATATGTTTCCGCAATGAAAAACCTTTGCAGGCTGGCAGATGTTATTTTGCCCAATGTCACAGAGGCGTGTTTTTTGACAGGCGTACCATTCCGGACAGAATATGATGCGGACTATATATCTCATCTTCTGGAACAATTGACCGCGCTGGGTGCGGGAACGATCCTTTTGACAGGGGTCAGCTATACACCGGACACAACCGGGGTCATTGTGTCGGAAAACGGAAACGTTTCCTATTATGCGCACCGTAAAATTGCGCAAGGATGCCACGGCACGGGCGATGTGTATGCTTCCGCGTTTGTTGGCGCCTGGATGAATGGATACAGTGCGTATGACGCGGCGAAGATCGCAGCTGACTATACCGTCCGCTGCATTGAGGTCACGCAAGGCGATGAAAGCCACTGGTATGGCGTGAAGTTTGAACAGGTTTTGCCCGAGCTGATTCAAATGATAGGCCCAAAAGCAGGTTAACAGGAAATATAAAAACGCTCTGTTGTATCTGAAACGGTACAGCGGAGCGTTTTCTTATTTTATGCGGGAACCGGCAGGAAAACGGGTGAAAACTAATTTTTTAAAGCAACAGGATTTGGCCAGTTGTCGATGAACGCAAAAACAAAGCGAAAAGCGGTGCATTATACCCAAAAAACGGGAGGATGTTTAGTAGAAACGACGGAAAAATGACAAAATAGTTTCAAAAGAAAGACAACAATTGAAAAAAATGTAAAAGTCTGATATGATTGTAACAATTATAGGAGTAAAAACGGAAACAAACCATAATTGATTTCTTTGTATAAAGTGCTTTATTAGGAGGAGTTTCTGGATGAAGAGGAGAATAACCAGCTTTTTTCTTGCGATCTGTTTTATAGCTGCTCTGGTTCCTGTTCTTTCCACCGGTGTGGCGATCGGCAGTACCTATACTCAGTTTGATTATTCTCAAAAGGCAGTTGCCTGTCGTGTAAAACAGCGAGGTTCCGGGACAGGGGACTGCGGCATTGCTTCCATGGCTTCCATTGAAGCGTATGTAAACGGTCTGACTGGAAACAGCCAGGCGGCATATGACGCCGTGTTTGTGAAAAACAACCGGTCCAAATACTGCAATTGGAGTCTGTGCGGGTACGTTGCCTACAAGCCCAGCTCTTTTGGCGGCGATATGCAGAAGTTTTATCTTTCCATTTATCAGCAGCTTGCAAAAGGTCTTCCGTGTATCGTATATCGGAGTTCTCCTGCGCATTACTCTTTGGTAGTAGCATATCGGGGAACCAGCAGCACGTTTTCCACGAAAGATTTTTTAATCATGGATGTGATCATCAATTACTCAGATACAAAATGCCTGATGACGATGGAAGAGTGGCTGGCCAAAGGCTCCAGCACGGCGCCGTCCCAGCTGGTGGTTCGCAAGACAGGAGTAGGGGCGATCCAAAGTTCCGGCAGTCATTATCAGGAAAATGAGCCGGCAGCTTCTCCGTCTCCCACAGTTTCTGCAACCCCGCAGCCGACCCCTTCTCCTTCTGCACAGCCCAGCGCTTCCCCAGCACCGGAAACGTATACGCTGACGTTTGATGCAAACGGCGGTGCGGTTTCCGGGAAGACAAAAACTGTGACATTGGGCAAACCCGTTGGAACACTTCCTGTACCAACCCGGGACGGTTATCGTTTCAAAGGCTGGTGCAATAAAGCGGACGGCAGCTACTTCACTGCCGACACAACCTATAATTTGAAACAGAACACCACACTGACAGCAGTCTGGGAAGCTGAAAAACCTGCCCACGAGCACCAGTATGAAATGACCAGTGCGGACGCGCATCCCCATGTAGTTTACTGGATTTGCAAAGAGTGCGGAGATGTTATGTACACCAGAGAAACAACGCGGCACTCCGATTGTCTGACCTGTCAGAACACGCCCAGTGAGTGGGCCAAAGAAGAAGTGGAACAGGCGATTGTGGCGGAGTTGATCCCCACTACCTTCCAGAGCAAGTATGCTACCGAAATTACACGGGGAGAATTTTGCAATCTAATCGTGAATATGCTGGAGCAGGTTCAGGGCAAGAGCATTGACGAGATTTTGGCACAGAGGAACCTCTCCATTAATTACAGTGCATTTTCCGACACGAAGGATAAGAATATTTTGGCGGCACATGCGCTGGGAATTGTGAACGGATGCTCTGCAGGAAAATTTAATCCAAACGGAATGATAACGCGTCAGGAAGCGGCAACGATTCTGGTACGTATTTGCTACAGCACGGATTTCAGCAAGCTGAAGGCGACCAATCCGGGCTATGTGGATGACAATGAAATCGCATCCTGGGCAAAGCAGGGTGTTTACCTGGTACATCAGATTGTAGATCCCACATCTTCCAAAGCTGTGATGCAGGGGAACGGACAGGGGAAATTTGAACCGCTTGCACCGTATAGCCGTCAAGAAGCATATTTGACGATCCTGCGCGTTTACAATTACAGCACGCATTGAAAAATAAAGAAGGTTAGGAATGCAGCGGAAGACAACGGGATGCGCAAAGGCGCATCCCGTCTCTTTCCATAAAGCATGAATCCGCAGTGGAAACAGATGTGAGCAGCTGAGTGGTTTTTGCATTCAAAGGAGCGAGAGGAATGTGGTTGAAAAAAAGAAGGGAAAGTGATATATTCATTCCTGACAGGAGAACGAATACAGCGGACGATAAAATAAAAGCAGAAAGGGGAATTATTATGAAAAAACGATTGCTCAGTGTGGCATTGACGTTTTGCATGGTGCTTGCTTTTGTGCCCTGCATCGGCAGTCCTGCAAAAGCAACTACTTATTATTCAGCAACCATCAAACAGGCTTCGGACAGCCGTATTCCCACCATGTTGTCAGCGGTTGGTAATCAGGCATTCCCCTCTACTGTGAGTGTCTCTGATGTAAAAAGCAAGTTGTCATATTTTATTACGGAAGGTCCGTGGGCCGCTATCGGCGGAAAAAGTTTTCCATATCCCAACGCATCTTCGTATTATACGACAATCACGGACGGGAAATATACAAAAGAGGTGCGCGGCACAGGGTGCTTTGCGTATGCAAACTTTGTTTCTCAGGTGATCTATAATACAATCGGTACGCGGCTGAACTTAAACGAAGCCGCCGGGAAGATGACAAAAAACGGGCTGAAGGCATTTTTAAAGGAAAATGCCCAGGCAGGCGAACATGTCCGTGTGGATGGGAGTCACTCTTTGGATTTCATATCCTGTGCGGAAGACGGGTTCTACTATCTGGACTATCGGGCAGACAGCAATCCCTACATTACGCTCACCTATGCTACGTATGATAATTTTGTAAAAAAGTGCAATGAGGTAGGAAAACAGCTCTGGATTTATAATGCAAACACAAAGAAAAACAGCGAGGCTGTACCTGTGTATGCTTTGGTGGTAGCTGGCGAGGAATTGGCGCGAATATTGGTTTCTTAGGGTATGGCATACGAGGAACCTTCATTTCAACTGGTTCCTATGTTCCTGGTGGGTTTGGAGT
>JAFOJR010000033.1 GCA_017420125.1 Oscillospiraceae bacterium
ACCGGATCATTGCGCAGCCGTTCAAAATACTCTTGGAACGAGAGCCAGCATTGATTTAAATGGCCGCCCGCTGCAATCACTTTGGAAACCGACTCCACCACAGCAAGATAAGCTCCGTGATATTGGCTTTCTTCCAGCAGATAGGGATTGCAGCCATATGCCATTACCGAACAGGTTTCCGTTTTCCCCCCGGGTACCGGCAGTTTACATACCATTGCCTGAATAGGCGTTTTCTGGTAAGCGCCGCCAAACGGCATCAGCACAGTCCCCGCGCCGATGGTCGCATCAAACCGCTCTGCCAGTCCCCGCTTAGAGCAAACATTCAAATCTTCTGCCAGTTTTTGGAATCGCTCCTGCACGGTGCCAACCTGCCGGTTTTTCTTTTGCTGGGGTGCCGCCACCTTAACCCGGGCCGTTTTTCGCGCGCCGGCAGAATTCAGAAATTCTCTGGAAATGTTAGCCACATCTTTTCCATTCCACTGCAGTACCAGGCGCGGCTCTTTCGTCACTTCCGCCACAATAGTGGCCTCCAGGTTTTCTTCATGGGCCAGCGCAATGAAGTGAGCAGCGTCTTCCGCCGCCACAACCACAGCCATCCGCTCCTGAGACTCGCTGATGGCCAGTTCCGTACCGTCCAGACCTTCATATTTTTTGGGAACCGCGTTTAAGTCAATCTTCAACCCGTCGGCCAACTCACCGATGGCAACAGATACCCCGCCTGCGCCGAAATCATTGCACCGTTTGATCATACGGGCTGCTTCTCCATTGCGGAATAATCTCTGAAGTTTTCTCTCTTCCGGTGCGTTTCCCTTCTGTACTTCCGCACCAGAAGTTTCCAGAGAAGACATGACATGAGATTTGGAAGAGCCGGTTGCACCGCCGCAGCCGTCCCGTCCTGTGCGGCCACCCAGTAATAAAACCAAATCACCGGGGGCCGGCGTTTCCCGCCGGACGTTTTGAGCCGGTGCAGCTCCCAAAACAGCACCGATTTCCATTCGTTTTGCTGCGTAACCGGGATGATATAATTCATCGACAATACCGGTGGCAAGACCGATCTGATTGCCGTAAGAACTGTAGCCTGCCGCTGCCTCTGTGGTGATCTTTCGCTGCGGGAGCTTCCCGGGGATCGTTTCGCTTACCGGCTGCAGCGGATCTGCCGCACCGGTCACGCGCATTGCCTGGTAGACATACCCTCTGCCGGACAGCGGATCCCGAATGGCACCGCCAATACAGGTGGCAGCGCCGCCGAAGGGCTCAATTTCCGTCGGATGGTTGTGGGTTTCGTTCTTAAATAAAAGCAGCCAATCCTGCATTTCTCCGTCAACGTCCACTTTCACTTTCACGGTACAGGCGTTGATTTCTTCCGACTCGTCCAAATCGGTCAAAACACCTTTCCGCTTCCAGTATTTTGCGGCAATCGTGCCCAAATCCATCAAACAAATGGGTTTTGTAACGCCAAGTTCTTCCCGCAGCGCCTGATAACGGGAAAATGCCTCTGCCGCCGGACCGTCTTCAAAGGTCACTTCCTCCAACACCGTCATAAACGTAGTGTGGCGGCAATGGTCGGACCAATACGTATCCAGCATCTTCAGCTCTGTGATGGTCGGGTCTCTTCCCTCTTCCTGGAAATATGCCCGGCAAAGCCGGAGATCATCCAAATCCATTGCAAACCCCTGCTCTGCCAGAAGGACTTCCAATTCCGCATCATCTGCTTTTTGAAAGCCTTGTATCACTGCCACTTCTGTCGGGATTTCATACTGTACTGCCAAAGTTTTCACCGGTTCCAAACTGGCTTCCCGGCTGTCCACCGGATTGATCACATACCGGCGAATGGCATCCACCTGCTCCTGCGTTAAATCACCGGAAAGGAGATATATCTTTGCGGCACGCACCAAAGGGCGCTCTTTCTGAGATACTAACTGGATGCACTGTGCACAGGAATCTGCCCGCTGGTCAAACTGTCCGGGCAGCGATTCCACAGCAAATACAGGGCCTTCATGCGCAGGCAGTTCATCATACACCATATCCACCTGGGGTTCCGAAAAAACAGTGGTGCGGCACGCATCAAATAACGCTTTCTCGATCTGTTCTACATCATAACGATTTAAAATTCGCAGATCTGTCAAGCTTTCTATTTGCAGATTGGTACGAATATCATGGAGCAGCGCATTGCTTTCCACTGCATAAGGACGCTTTTTTTCTACATAGAGACGATAAACCATTTATTTGCACCTCGCTCCTATGTCTTTTCGATAAAACATATCAGTAAAAGAAATTTGTTTTACGGCTTCATACGCCTTCTCTTTTGCCTCCTGCCAATGGCCGCCGGTTGCTGTCACACCCAGAACACGCCCGCCGGAAGTAAGGATTTCACCAGATTCTCCCAACTTCGTTCCCGCATGAAATACCGTAATATTCTCCATTTCGTCCACCGCCCCAAAAGAAATGGGATAGCCGGACTGATATTTTTGGGGATAGCCGCCGGATGCCACTACCACGCAGCAGGCTGCCCCGTCGGAAAATTCCACCGGGACTTCCGCCAGACGCTCATCGTGGACAGCCTGCATGATTGTCAGTAGGTCACTTTTCAGCAGGGGCAGCACCACCTGGGTTTCCGGATCGCCAAAACGGCAATTGTATTCAATGACACGCGGCCCCTTCTGGGTGAGCATCAGGCCAAAATACAGACAGCCTTTAAATGGTCTTCCCTCCTGCACCATTGCCTGCATGGTCGGCAGAAAAATAGTTTCCATGCACTCTTTCGCTACTGCCTCCGTATAAAAAGGATTGGGTGCGATGGTACCCATCCCGCCGGTGTTCAGTCCCTGATCTCCGTCCAGGGCCCGCTTGTGGTCCATGGAGGACACCATGGGAATAATGGTTTTCCCATCTGTGAAAGAAAGGACAGATACCTCCGGTCCGGTTAAAAATTCTTCAATTACCACTTGATTCCCGCTATCGCCGAAGGCCTTTTCTGTCATAATCCGATGGACACCGGCAATGGCCTCCTGTTCATTTTCTGCAATAATGACGCCTTTGCCCAGGGCAAGCCCGTCAGCCTTAATGACAGCAGGATACGTATCTTCTGCTTTTAAATACGCAATGGCCTCTTCTGCTGCAGAAAATACCTGATATTTTGCGGTGGGGATATGATACTTCTGCATCAGGCCTTTGGAAAAGACCTTGCTGCCCTCCAGGATGGCAGCATCTCGATTGGGCCCAAAGCAGGGCACGCCAACAGCTTCCAACGCATCCACCGCGCCGAGCACCAGAGGGTCATCCGGAGCTACTACAGCGAAGTCAATTTCCTTCTCCTGTGCAAATGCAACCATTGCAGGAATGTCCTTGGCGCCAATCGGGACGCAAATGGCATCCTGCCCGATGCCTCCATTGCCTGGCAACGCATAAATGGTTTCCACTTCCGGGTTTTTCTTCAAACTTTTAATGATGGCATGCTCTCTTCCGCCGCCGCCAATAACCATCAGTTTCATCTTTGCGCCCTCCTTAGTGATGGAACAGGCGCAGACCTGTAAACGCCATTACCATGCCATAATGGTCACATGTTTCAATCACCTGATCGTCCCGAATGGAACCGCCGGGCTGCGCAACAAAAGACACCCCGCTGCGCCGCGCCCGCTGGATATTGTCCCCAAAGGGGAAAAAGGCGTCACTGCCCAGAGAAACGCCGGTGGCCTGTGCCAAAAACGCCCGCTTTTCTTCCCGGCTCAGCTGCTCCGGACGGGTGGTGAAATACTGTTGCCAAACATCGTCACCCAATACGTCTTCCCATTCATCGGAAAGGTAGATGTCAATGGTATTATCCCGCACCGGACGGGACAAATCACTGCGGAAAGGCAAACCCAACACTTTCGGATGGTGCCGCAGCTGCCATTTATCTGCTTTATCCCCTGCCAAGCGGGTACAATGAATACGGGACTGCTGTCCTGCGCCTACACCAATGGTTTGTCCTTCCACTGCATAGCAGACGGAATTGGACTGGGTATATTTCAGCGCAATAAGCGCAACTTTCAAATCCCGGAGCGCTTCCGCCGGCAGCTGTTTTTCCTTTGTCACAATATTCTGGAATAAGGCGTCCTCTACTACCCCTTCATTCCGATTTTGTTCAAATGTAATCCCAAATACTTCTTTATGCTCCATCGGGGCGGGAACATAAGCAGGATCCATCTGCAGAATGGTGTAATTCCCTTTTCGCTTGCTCTTCAAAATTTCCATCGCTGCATCGGTATAATCGGGCGCAATAATGCCGTCAGATACCTCGCCCTTGATCAACAAAGCCGTAGCTTCATCACATGTATCACTCAAAGCAATGAAATCGCCGTAGGAAGACAAACGGTCGGCCCCCCGCGCTCTGGCATAAGCTGCTGCCTGCGGTGTTAATTCCACCTCTTTGGGGATAAAATACATCTGCTTTAACGTATCATCCAACGGCACACCCACGGCAGCGCCGGCCGGGCTGACGTGCTTAAAGGAAGCAGCCCCAGGCAAACCCGTTGCTTTTTTCAGTTCCTGTACCAGCTGCCAGCCGTTAAGGGCATCTAAAAAATTGATATATCCCGGTCGGCCATTTAACACTTTCACCGGAAGGGTCCCGTTTTCCACATAGATTCTAGCCGGCTTTTGATTGGGGTTGCAGCCATATTTCAGTTCCAGTTCATCCATTTTATTATTTCCCCTCCCGCTTGTTCATAATCCTCGTTTCTGTATTGCCCGAAGTCAGGTTGACATATTGCACAAAAAGAGAAACTTTGTTGTCCTGGTTTAAAGTCTCCCAGAGCGTTTTGGTCATGGTGTCGATATCTCCCTCCAGAGCAATGGTTTTCGGCTCACCGGAAAAGGAAGGAAGCGGATTTCCATCCCCCTGATAGGTATGAATGAGATGTCCAACCCCCGGAACCGCCGCTTCGTATTCGAAGAAGTTCCGCAGGCAAACATCGCCCTCTCCACGCTTCAAAATACTGAGCGTGTAGGAAAAGGCGCCGCCCTGGAACTGAAGCACGCCGCTGATGCGGGGTGTGTAGTGAGGCGCGTCCGGTTCATATTCCCGCTTCCGCAGCGCCCACGCAAAACTTCCGCCCTGTTCCATGCCGTCATACACTGTATCCGTCTGGTCTCCATTGGTGACAATCAGCGTATCTCCCAATTTCCGAACGGGAGCATACAGCAGCAAAGAAGGGTTTTCCATTTCCCCGGGTGCATATGCCTTCGTAACAATGCCGTCTTCGCTGACCGCAAAAATCCGGTTTCTGCTGCTTTCGCTGCGGCCCATGATGAAATATGCTGTCACAGCACAGTCTCCCACCTGGCCGATTAAAATCCCGCGGCCGGGGTACGGATTATTCCCCAGCACCTCCTGGATCGTCTGCTTCATTCGGTTTCTCCTTTCCCTTCTGCCAATTGGCGGCTGACAAGTTCTGCCGCCTGCGGCAGCAAAATCCATTCTGCCTGTTCCATAACACGTCTCTGCAGCCGCTCCGGCGTATCGCCTTCCTCAACCAAAACAGCTTTCTGCAGCAAAATTTGTCCGCCATCCGGCACTTCATTAACATAATGCACCGTTGCACCTGTTACCTTCACGCCATATTGCAAAGCCGCTTCATGCACCCGCAGCCCGTAAAAGCCTTTTCCGCAAAAAGAAGGAATCAGCGAAGGATGAACGTTAATGATTCGTTTTTCATACTGCCGGGTAAACGCAGCACTTAAAATGGTCATAAATCCGGCCAATACAATCAGTTCAATCCCGTTCTGTTTCAAATGGCGACAAATTTCCGCCTCAAATTCTGATTGGGTAGCGTATGCCTTTCGTGCCACAACCACACGGGGAATCCCTGCCTGCTTGGCGCGCTCCAATGCATATGCATCGGGCGCACTGGACAACACTAAGACAATTTCTCCACTGGGCAGCCTGCCGGCCGTTTGCGCGTCAATCAGCGCCTGTAAATTCGTGCCACCCCCGGAAACAAATACCGCAATTTTTGTTTTTACCATATTTCCACGCCTTTTTCTCCGGCCACAATTTCACCGATGATATATGCAGCTTCGCCAGCTCCCTGCAGTGTCTGCAATGCCGTTTCCGCATCCTCCTTTGCCACTACCGCTGTCATCCCAATGCCCATGTTAAACGTGTTAAACATGTCGCGCTCCGGAATGCCGCCCCGCTCCTGCAAAAGTCGGAAAATCGGCGGAACCTGCAAACGTGATTTTTGAATTTTGGCACAACAGCCTTCCGGCAGGCTGCGGGGGATATTTTCATAAAATCCGCCGCCTGTAATGTGCGACAATGCTTTGATTGCCACCTGTTCTTTTAATGCCAAAATAGCAGAGACATAAATTTTTGTCGGTTTCAGCAATGCCTCTCCCAAGGTGGTGCCCAGGGTGTCATCCTTCTGGTGCAGGTCGGCATTTTCCACATCAAACACTTTTCGCACCAGAGAATAGCCATTGGAGTGAATACCAGAGGAGGGCAGCCCGATAATCACATCGCCCGGGCAAACAGTAGTTCCGTCAATCAAATGATCTCCGTCGGCCAAACCGACACAGAACCCTGCCAGATCATATTCATCTTCGGCATAAAAGCCCGGCATTTCCGCTGTTTCTCCGCCGATCAGCGCACATCCGGATTGAACGCAGCCTTCCGCCACCCCGGAAACAATATCCGCTACGCGCTGGGGCACATTTTTCCCCACGGCAATATAATCCAAAAAGAACAGAGGCTTTGCTCCGCAGCACAGCACATCGTTGACACACATCGCTACGCAGTCGATCCCTACCGTGTCATGCTTGTCCATCAGGAAAGCCAGCTTCAGCTTTGTTCCCACTCCGTCCGTTCCGCTGACTAAAATAGGGTTGGAAATGCCGGTTAAATCCGGACGAAATAAACCGCCAAAGCCACCGACGGCCGAACAGACGCCTGCCGTTTTGGTTCTTGCCACGTGCTGCTTCATCAGTTCCACAGCCTGATAGCCTGCTGTAATATCTACACCGGCTGCCTTATAGCTCTCACTTTGACTTTTCATGGCTTATTTTCTCCCTTCCCTTTCACTCAGTTTGACCATGTAAATGGGTTTCTTTCGTTTTTCCGGCGGCTTGCAGGGGTATTCTCCGGTAAAGCATGCCGTACAGAATCCCTCGCCTGCCTCCTCCGCAATGTGCAACACGTTTTCCGTGCTGAGGTAGCCCAAAGAATCTACGTCGATCACTTTTGCGATTTCTTCCAGGGGATATTGATTGGCAATCAGCCGTTCCGGCGAGTCAATATCGGTACCGAAGTAACACGGATACAAAAAGGGTGGTGCGGAAGAACGCATATGAATTTCCTTTGCGCCTGCTTCCCGCAAAAGTTTCACAATTCTTGCAATGGTGGTGCCGCGGACAATGGAATCGTCAATCAGCACAATCCGTTTGCCTTTCACCGCCGCACCGACTGCATTCAGTTTAATCCGCACCAGATTTTCCCGCTGGGACTGTCCCGGTTGGATAAAAGTGCGGCCGATATACTTATTTTTGATGAAACCTAACCCGTAGGGGATCCCAGATGCACGAGAATAGCCAATCGCGGCATCAATCCCGGAATCCGGTACACCCACCACCAGATCTGCCTCAACCGGATGTTCCTGCGCCAAAAATGCACCGGCACGCTGGCGGGCCAGATGTACAGAACAGCCGTCCAGAACGGAATCCGGTCTGGCAAAATAGATGTATTCAAAAACACAAAGAGAGCGCTTGACCTGGTCACAGTGGTCCGTTACAGAACGAACTCCTGCATCGTTTACCACCACAATCTCCCCCGGCTTTACATCCCGGATAAACTCCGCGCCGATACTGTCCAATGCACAGGTTTCGGAAGCGAATACCACGTCATC
>JAFOJR010000034.1 GCA_017420125.1 Oscillospiraceae bacterium
TATTATTAGTAATCACAATCCCTGATCACAAGCTCTGACAGATATCTTTCGAGACATTGCGGAGCGGAAAGGAAGAAAATAATGAACGTACTTTTACTGAATGGCAGTCCTCACCGGGACGGCTGCACCGATACTGCCCTGCGTGAAGTGGCAGCTGCACTGGAGCAGGAGGGAATCATCTCCACCTTGCTTCACATTGAACGCCCTGTCTCCACCTGCACCGGCTGCCGTCTTTGTCAAAATACAGGCCGCTGCGTCATCTCTGATCAGGTAAACGAAGTTCTGGCTCTTGCCGAGCAGGCTGACGGATTTGTCTTCGGCTCTCCGGTCCACTATGCGGCGCCGGCCGGCAACTTCACCGCCTTTCTGGACCGCATGTTTTATGCCGGCACCTGTTTTGCCCATAAACCCGGTGCCGCTGTGGTCAGCTGCCGACGGGGCGGAGCCAGCGCCGCTTTTGACCGTCTGAACAAATATTTTACCATCTCTCAAATGCCGGTGGTTTCCTCACAATATTGGAACAGCGTCCACGGCAGCACACCGGAAGAAGTCCGGCGGGATTTGGAAGGGATGCAGACCATGCGGCTTCTGGGAAAAAACATGGCCTATCTGCTCCGCTGTCTGGAGGCCGGACGGAAAGCCGGCATCCTGCCGCCTCCTGCGGAAGAACCGCTGCGCACCAATTTCATTGACCCGATTACTCCTGCTGAACCTTTGGAATAGCTCCTGTTCCGGCCAGTTGACGCGAAATCAAAAGGAGGCATATTTTGCATATCAAAAAATACGGAACGCTTTGCTGGAAATCATTCTGTTTGATGTTCCTTCTGTCTCTGCTCCTGGTTCTTTCCGCCTGCGGTACGGCCAATCAAACATCAACTTCCCCTGCCCCTGCAGTCACAAGCTCTGTCACACAAGAATCTCCTTCGGCTCCTGTTTCCACATTCTCCACACCTTCTGCACCACTTCTGTGGAAAGTAACCGACCCGAAAACCGGCGGGATTCTTTACTTATTCGGCTCCATTCATGTTGGAACCGAATCCATGTACCCCCTGCCGGACGCAGTGATGGATGCCTATCAAAGCAGTGATGCACTGGCAGTAGAATGTGATATTGTCAGCATGGGAAATGACCTCAATGGAATGATGAACTATATGCAATATTTTCTCTGTCCCAATGGGGAGCGCATTACAGACCATCTTTCTCCCGAGACCTATCAGGCAGCAGTCTCATTTCTCACTGAAAACAGCCCTTACGGCAGTCTCCTGTCCATGTTCCAGACATACAACCCGGCGTTTTGGGCCTCTCTTGTGGACGATGCCATTATGAATCTGGCAGGTTTCGAAAACAGCCTGGGACTGGACCACTATTTTTTAACTTTAGCGCTGCAGGATGACCAGAAAGAAGTTTTGGAAGTGGAGAGTCTGGATTTTCAATTTCAACTGATCGCCCAGGTTCCCGATGCGCTGCAGGATTATTTGATCCGCTCCGCGGTTTCCGATCCGGAGAAGGAAATTGCCAATCTCCAGGCGCTTTATGAGGCCGTTCGTACGGGGGACGAAACCGCATTAAATGACCTGCTGTTTGATGATCCCGATCTGCTGCAGGATGAAACACTGACAGAAGAGCAGAAGAAAACGCTTCCAGCCTTGATGGCGGATTATGAAGACGCCTTATATAATACGCGAAATGTTCATATGGCAGAAACAGCCGCATCCTATCTGCAGGAAGGCCGCCATGTCTTTTTCGTGGTCGGTATGGGACATATGCTGGGCGAAAACGGAATCGTAGCGCGCCTCGCCGCGCAGGGCTATTCCGTTACGCAAATCAAAACCGGCAGCTGAAAGATACTTTTTCCAAACAGAACAAGCAGAAAAGCAATGCTTTTCTGCTTGTTCTTTAATATTCTTTCAAGCCTGTCTGCTTATCCACATCTGTACGTCCTGTTTCCCGGGCGTTTGATCAAAGCAAAAAAATTTTCCTATTGTAATTTCCTGCGCCTTCCTGTAAAATGGGGAAAACAAAGGCCCGAAAAGGGCCTCTGAAACAGCATTTCTCCTGTGCAATGACTGCACTGCAGTCACTGTTTTAGAAAAGAAAGGACCATTTATGAACAAACGCAAACGCCGCTTTGGCGACCGGTATGACGGCAGACGGATTCGTTCCCTCTCCCCTATGAGTTATGTTGCCCCTTTCGTGATGCGAACGCGCAATGATGCGCATTTATTTTTTAAATCGCGGGTCGACGTAACAAAAACAGAGGAATATATTCGCGATGTGCGCCGAAGAGGACTGCAGGGATTCGGGTTCATGCATTTGTTCATCGCAGCATATGTTCGAGTTGTTTCACAGCGACCGGCAATTAACCGCTTTATCGCCGGCCAGAGAATTTATCAGCGGGAAACCATTGTCCTCAGCATGATGATAAAAAAAGAAATGAAGCTCAATGGACAGGAAACCGGAATCAAACCGGTGTTTGAACCCACGGACACTGTGCAGGAAGTGTATGAAAAGGTGCAAAATGCCGTTGAAGCTGCAAAAAACGAGGGTGACAGCACAGCACTGGATTCAGCGGCGCGGATATTGGTGCGTCTTCCCGCTTTGCTTTTGCGTCTGTTCATTTCCTTTGCCACCTGCTTGGATTATTTTGGCATTTTACCAAAGGCCATTCACAATGCCTCTCCTTTTCATGCCAGCGCATTTCTCACAAACCTTGGTTCTCTCGGGGTTCCCCCCGTATCTCATCATCTTTATAACTTCGGCAATGTTTCCGCATTTTTGGCCTTTGGCGCCAAGTATGCGGAAACGACGTTGGACAGAGACGGAACGCCTCAGAGAAAAAAATATATCGACTATACGATTACATTGGACGAGCGCATCACAGACGGTCATTATCTGGCCAGCGCATTGAAATATCTGGAGCGTCTGTTGAAAAATCCCTATGAATTGGATTTTCCTCCGGAACATGTGGAAGAAGATGTATTATAATATTTCATTTATCACGTTCCGCATTCTTTACATATCTGAAAGATTCTAAAGCAAAGAGAAGCAAACAGGGAGCATGGGCCCAGCGCCCCGCTCCCTGTTTTTCTGTTTTTTGCCGTTATTGACCGATTTCCTAAACAACAAGACCCGGATGCACCATTTCATCATAGGTGACCTGCTTATAGGAAGACGGAAAGTCCAAAAGATCGTCCGGAATTTCTTTTGTCAGCGTCTGTACCTGCATCATGATCTGGCCGCCCAAAAGAGGCTCTTCCATATAAATTGCCTGCAGAGAATCTCCCTTCACATACAGCCGTACCGTGCGCTGCGCTTCTCCGGTCCCGCTGCCCTGCAAAACAAATTCATCATACTTGCAGTCTACTCCATTCACCTGGCCGGACCCGCTTGACACGCGCTCCAAAGACGACAGCGTACCGCCAAAGGGCAATGTCTGTCCTTCGGTCCGCTGGCCCAAAATGCAGTATTGTTCTTTTTGGTCGTCAATTTCATAGCAGACGCCATCCATGGTCAAAGTGCGGATTTTTTGCCCTGAAATGGTTTCCACCTCCACAAAACGCCCTTCGGATTTCGCCTGTTCCCGCACGGTGGACATCCCAAATGCATACATGGTATATTGAATATAGTATTCGCCGCTCATCAGCAGGTTCAATGCCTTTGCAGAAGGAAACCCCGAAAAAGAAAGCTTCTGGCTGGAATCCCATCCGGCAATCTCCCGCTCAGCAGTTTCGTCGCTTTTCCCGGACGCTTTATCTTCTTCCGGAACCATATAAACCGTTTCCGGCTGTTTCCCCGTAAGCGCCTCTGTCACCCGCAAAAACCGCGCAGGAAAGGCAATCCGCAAAAACAAAACCAGCAAAAGAAGCAAAGCGTACCAAACCAGCACCGCCCGGGCCAGATTCCGTTTGTTTGCTTTTCTGCAATACCCCATTGACCAGAAGATCGCAATGACCAAACCAACCACCGGGAGAAGCATCAGAAAAAGACTGCCAAAAAATTGCAGCGGGTTTAAAATGGCATACGGGCTTTTTGCCGACGGCCGGTCATCATTCTCCTGTTCCCGCTTCAGGTTGTCCGTTCCCTTTGCCCATATCATCAGGTTGTGAAGCCATTGGCGTTTCCCTGTCGATGCGTTGTCCCCGCTGGTCTGATCCACCTGGGCCGGCTGCTCAGCATTTGGTTGTAATACCGCACCACAGTGAATACAGAAATGCTGCCCGTCTTCGCCAGCTTCGCCGCATACCGGACAAATATACTCCATCTCTTCTCCCTCCTCCCTGCAAGCAGTTGTTTTTGTTGTATTTCATTCAGCATACCACAATTATAGGAAAAAGTCATCCTTTTCTCGCCGTTTTCGGCAGCTTTTCGGCAAAAGCAAGTACAATTTCAAAAAATACTTTCCCTTCCTGTCCTGCTATGTTAAAATAGAAAAAGTATTGCTCAATCCGTATATTGACAAACTTTCCCCCCGCACGCCATAGACAGGAGGTTTCTTATGACCAAAGGAAAAGCCGTTTCCACTCGTGTCCGAATCATTGATTGTGCAGTAGAGCTTTATAAAACCCGTGAGTATACAAGCGTCACTGTCAATGACATCTGCTCTTCTTGCGGTCTGACCCGCAGTGCATTCTATTATCATTTCAATTCCAAGGATGAAGTGCTGGACGAATATTTTTTATATACGGATCTTTATATTTTAAACCGCTTGACCCCGCTCCTGCCGCAATACAGCGCAACGGCACAAATCGAACATCTTTTGTCGCTGTACATGCAGCGGGCTGTGGAATCCGGCGTCTCCGTCCTGTCCACTTTATTTCACCGCAGTCTGATCAGCGGGAAAGTTTTTTCTTTCCCCCATAATACAGCGGTCTGCGACCTCCTGCTCTCTCTCATTGCCCGGGGACAGGCAGAGGGATTGATCCGCAATTCTTCTTCGCCAACCCACCTGCTGCATGGGATTATCCATCTGAACGCCAGTCTGGCGCTCACCTGGTGTACCAAAAACGGAAAATGGGATATTATGACAGAATACCGCAGTTTGCTGCAGGCGCTTCTCATGTTTGAACCATCCGAACACCCCGTCATCCCGGAACTGCCTCCCATTCGAAAAAAGCGGGTGCAGGGACGAATAAAATAGCAGCGCGGCGTCTGCCGGCTTTTTTGCCTCCCTGCAAGAAACGTTATATTATGCCGTGTCGTGGAAATTACCTTTCTGCGACACGGTATTTTTCTCGCCCGCTTTGAAATAAATTTCCGCCGAAAGCATCGATGGCAACAATCAAAGGCATATTTTTCACCCGGAAACGCTTCACCGATTCACAGCCCAAATGGGGAAATGCAATGACTTCCGAATCAGTGATACAGGTGGCAATCAATGCCCCTGCACCGCCCGGTGCGCAAAAATAGCAGCCGCCTGTTTCCCCAATGGCCGACACGACATCTGCGTTTCGCTCTCCCTTTCCGATCATTGCGGCAACACCTGCCCGCAATAATGTTGGGGCAAAACCATCCATCCGGCTGGCCGTTGTGGGGCCGCATGCGCCCACTGCCATGCCGTTTTTGGACGGCGTGGGCCCGGCATAGTACACGATCGCATCCTGCAGCGGGAAAGGAGCATCTTCTCCTCTTGCCAAACCGGCACAAATTTCCTTATGGGCCGCATCCCGGGCCGTATATATTTCTCCCGTCAGCAGAACGCTGTCCCCGGCCCGCAGTGTTTGCAGCGCCTGCCGAATCTCCTGTGTTAAAATGGAATATGTCAAATTTCTGCCTCCTGTTCCTTTTGCTGTTTCTGCGGCTTGCAGCGCTCTTCACACAAATTCACCAAAGTTTGACCGGCCTGTTCCAAAACGGGCCCCAGTGTATCCAGCACGGTTTGCATTTCACATAATCGCTCCGTCACTTGACGCCGGCCCGTGTCCATTGCCGATACCGCCAGCTCATACTGCATCTGAAGAGACAGAACATTGTCCCGCGCTTTTCGCTGGATATTTTCCGCTTCCAGTTCCGCCGCACGTTCCACCTCTGCCGCCCGCTGATGGGCAGCGAGTTCAATATTGCTGAGCCGGTCTTTCACGGCAGCGTAAGAACCCGCTTCCGCGGATAATCTGGCTGTTCTATCCTGCTCCCGTGCCAGCGCCTGCTGGGATTCTTCCAGCGCCGCCTGCAGTGCAGCAGCTCTTGTCTGAAGCGCGTCCAGCTCTTCTTTTTGCAGTTCCCATTGTTCCATTGCTCTTTCGCGCTCTTCCTGCAAAGCCTCCGCTTTCAGCTCCGCCGCGCGCCGCGCCCGGACTTCTCTCTCCAAACGGCAGGCAGCTTCCTGGGCGGCTGTTTCCCGTTCTCTTCGGCACGCTTCCAATGCTTCCGCCCGCTCCTGCATGATGGTTTCCAAATACGCCATGACGTCTTTTCGGCGGAAACCGTAAACCGCTGTGCGAAATACCATGTTTTCCATTGTTTCGCCTCCCTGAATCTCATTCAGGTTCAGCATACCATAAACCGACTGCAATTTTTGTCGACTTTCCCCGCCAAAAGACGAACGGACTAAATCTCTGTTTATTATACCATGCTTTACAGGCAGAGTATAGCCGGAAATCCACAAAAGCCTTTGGCAAGGCCCCGGGTTTCCGCAAACGCCGCCGAGACAGGCAAAAGCAAAAGGCTGCCGCAGATTGACTGCGGCAGCCTTTTGGCACGCCCGAAGGGACTCGAACCCCCAACCCCCAGAACCGGAATCTGGTGCTCTATCCATTGAGCCACGGACGCATATCCAATATAGAATCGAGTACCATGGTATTATATCACAACCGCATGAAATTGCAACTGTTTTTTTGTGAAAACAAAAATCTCCTCCAGCATGATTCCATGCTGGAGGAGATTGTGTGAATAAGCTGTATGCTGCTGCACCGCACACCTTGTGTTCTTTTCCTATCCGACAGCAGGTGCTTCAGAGACGTCTGCTCCCGAAACAGGTGCATCAGAAGCGTCTTCCACAGCGGCAGCGGCATCTTCCACAGCGGCAGCGGCGTTTTCTTCGGCGGCAATGGCGTCTTCTGTGACACCCGCGTCAGTTTCCGTCCCTGCACTGCCGGCCAGCGCCTCTTCCGGAATCACAACTTTTTCATCCGGCGCAAGGTCAATATCGTGTAATTCTACAATGGTTTTCTCCACAGAGAAGGAGATGTTTTCTGCGCCTGCTCCCATTTGGCTCATCAAAGAACTCATAAAACTATTCATGAACTCTGTCATATCAATGGAATAGCGCATAATATCATCTGTTTCTGTGTCAATCCAGAGAGAAACCTTCAAAGGACCCACTTCGTCTAACAGTTTGGAAATATCAATGTTTTCGCCATTCATTCCCGCTTGTCCAAGCTGATCCAACACGCCGGAAGCTTCCATGGCCCCCCGGATATCTTCTCCGGTGATAATCGCATCATAATGGGAAACCGTTTTTTCATCAATCGTTTCTTCGCCTGCGTCCTTCACTTCCGTGATGCCCGTTAAATATTGCTGAATATTTTCGTTGGCGTTATATTGTTTTGCTTCGGACATGTCCATCGTCTGGGTGGTAAAGGTTTTCCCATCGTCAACGGA
>JAFOJR010000035.1 GCA_017420125.1 Oscillospiraceae bacterium
CTGATACTTCCCGTTAATCGCGTGGGGGTCGCTCTCCAGGACGGCCCGCAGCCGCTGGCGCAGCACCAGCAGGTCTCCGGTGTTCAGAACATGCTTCCATTCATGGCGATAGGAAACATCCATAAAAAATCCTCCCTTACGTTGATGGACTCATGGTAAGGGAGGTTCCTTGAAAGAAGATTGAAGATAATTAAATTTTTTCCGGAATCCCGGCGGTAAACCGGATTTCCCCGTCCCGGCAGGACACGCCGATCCTGCCGCCGTGCTGCTCCGTCACGGCCTTTGCGATGGAAAGGCCCAGACCGTAGTGGTGCCCTTCCCCGCCTCTGGCTTCGTCGAGCCGGTAGAAGCGGTCAAAGAGATGCTCCAGCTTTTCCGGCGGAATCGCCTCGCCTTCATTGGCAATGGTGAGCAAAGCCGTATGGCCCTGCCGTTTCAGCGTCAGCGTGATTTCGCCGCCGGTGGAATGCCGGACCGCGTTGTCCAGCAAAATGGAGACCAGCTGGGTCAGCCGGGCCTCATTGCCTGTGACGCGGATTCCGTCTTCGATATCGCTTCGGATCATTTTCCCCTGCTCAAACGCCAGGCTTTCAAAGGCCAGCACTTCCCCCGTGACGACGCGGGAAAAATCCAGCGGCTCCATCCGGACGTCCGCGTTCTCGGCCCGGGAGAGCTCCAGCAGCTGCCGCACCAGCTCTCCCATCCGCTCATTTTCATATTGAATATTCGAAAGCCATTCGTTTTCCCCAAGCCCCCGGGCCAGAAGCTCGGCATTGGCGCCGATGACAGCCACAGGGGTTTTCAGCTCATGGCTGGCGTCGGAGATAAACTGCTTTTGCCGCCGGTCGTTTTCCTCCAGCGGCCGGATGATCCGCTTTGACAGATAGAGCGATACGAAAAACAGCAGAACGATGGCGGCGGCGCCCACCAGCAGAACATTGCGCAAAAGGGTCTGCAGACTGCTCTCCGAAACGGTGTTGTCCATAAAGGCCACCAAGGTAAACCCGCCCTTGTGACGGACGATGTAATTCAGACTGCCCATCCGGCCGGCGGTCCTGCTTCCCGCCAGAATCTCTTCGGCCAGGCCCGTCAGCTCTTTTTCGCTGTAGACGTCCTTCCCCCCATTGTCAACGGCAAGGACCGTTCCGTCTTCCGACAGGGCAACCGCATAAAACGTGGAAAGCTGATAATCCGGCCGCTGGTCAATGGGCGGTTCTCTCTTCCTCTGGCCTTCGCCGGGCGCTGGCTCATCCTGCCGGTTTTGCCCCCGGTCCAGAGAATACATCTCCGCAAAGCGTTCCAGCATGTCCGTGTTCCTCTGCCGGACTTCCCGGAAGCTGGCCAGCAGAATCACGGTCAGGGTAACGGCAAAGAGCAGGATCAGCGACCCCATAATGGACAGGATGATCTTTTTTCTGGACTTTTTAAACATCTTTCACCCTCAATTCATACCCCAGCCCGCGGACCGCCTTGATCTCCACTTTGGAGCCCACAAAGGCCAGCTTTTTCCGCGTGAAGGACATATATACCTCCACGTTGTTATATTCCGCTTCGCTCTCAAAGCCCCAGATCTTAACGGCAAGCTGCTCTCGCGTCATGATCTGCCCTTCATTGGCGAAGAGATATTCCAGAATGCGCAGCTCCTTTTCCCCCAGCCGGACGCTTTGCCCGGTCCTATCGCAGGTGAGGGCCGCCCGCCCCGTGTCCAGGGAAAGGTCGCCATAGCGGAGACTGCCGTCCTGAAAGCCGGCGCTGCGGCGGCCCAAAGCGCGCAGCCGCGCCAGCAGTTCCTTTGTCTGAAAGGGCTTTGTGAGATAGTCGTCCGCGCCGCTGTCCAGGCCTTCCACCTTGTCGTCCAGCTGGCTTTTCGCCGTCAGCATGAGAATGGGCGTCTTGACGCCTTTGTCCCTTGCCCGCCGGGCGACTTCAAACCCGTCCATCTCCGGCATCATCACGTCCAGAACGGCGATATCGTAAACGCCGCTCTCCAGCGCCGCCAAGGCGGAGACGCCGTCTTCCATATGGTCAACGTCATATTTTTCCTGTTTCAGCAGGGCCCCAAGGGCCGCCGCCATCCGCTTTTCATCTTCCGCCAGAAGAATCCGCATGTCACCACCGCCTTATCTCATGATATTATATCATACCGCCAAAGATTGATCCAAGATTGAAAACAGACTGCATCCCGGGAAATTTCATCGCGGCTTTCCCCGGACAACCGGACGCTTCCGCAGGATAGCAGGATATCAAGACCGAAAAGATGAAAATAATAGAACAACGCAAAAGCGGTTTTTCCACCCCTTTCACAAAAAAGACGCCCGGCCGCGGCCGGGCGTCTCTTTCAATCATTCCAGACATCGCAAGTCATGCTGCCAGCTTCGCGTTTCGCAAAGTGCAGTAAGTATTATCGCCTTCCTGATAGGTGTCGAATACACCCGTCACACATATTTCTCCGCCCTCTTCCGGATAATCATCCGGGTAGGTGTATTCATCCGTAAGGACAAATTCTATCCCCTGTGAACAGCAGGCTGTCGCATCTGAAATAATGCAGGCAAAGTAATAATTATCTGTTGTCTCGTCATGATAAAGAGCGAACTGTCCATCCATTTTCACAGTCTTTCCGATATAATCCTCCGGCGATACCATCATATTATAAACTTCGGAATAAACCGTTGTGCTGGAAAGCGCTGTCAAATCGATATCAATGCCCTCTGCCCTGCCCGCAGCAATTTCCGATTCATTGATCTGCTCCGGTTCCGGCGCGTTTTCATTTACGCCATTCTGCCGCTCACTGCCGGCACTGCCCGCGTCGGCAGGTTCACCTGTCTGACTGTCCGTTCCCGTTTTGCTGTCCGCTTCCGCCATTCCTGCCGCAAGCACATCGTTTACGCCGGCAGACTGATTTCCTGTCCTGCCGGACGAACTGTTATTCCCGCATCCTGCCAATGTGAGCGCAGCCACAAGGCAAAGGAGCAGGCCGATCCGTTTTTTCATTTTCGTACACCTCCCGTTATCATTCCTGCCAAATAGCAGACTGCAAAAGCCGCAATATCAACAGCCACAATCGTTGAACCAACCGGCGTTCCCGCCAGAATGGAAATGATAATCCCCAAAAAAGCACATAAAACCGACAGGACCGCCGCGCATACCGTAACCATTTTAAAACTGCGGAACAGCCGCATCGCCGACAATGCCGGGAATATGACCAGAGCAGAAACCAGCAGGGAGCCCGCAAGGTTCATGGCAAGGACGATGATGACCGCTATGACAATTGCTATCAGCAGATTATAGCCGTTTGTATTCGTTCCGGCCGCCCTTGAGAAATTCTCGTCAAACGTCACGGCAAATATCTTGTTATAAAACAGGATAAAGAGAATGACCACGACAATCGACAGTATCGTGCACAGCCACACCTCTTTCGGCGTCAACGTCAAGATGGAAGTCGAACCGAACAACGTGCTGCACACGTCGCCCGACAAATTTGACGAGGTGGAAAAAATATTCATAATGAGATATCCGAATGCCAGCGCTCCCACGGAAATCATGGCAACGGCGGCATCTCCCTTGATTTTCGCGTTCTGCCCCGTGCGCAGGAGAAGTATCGCGCTGATGATGGTGATGGGCAGCATCAGCAGCATCTCATTCGTCAGGTTCAGAACGGCGGCGACAGCCATTGCCCCGAACGCAACATGGGACAGCCCGTCGCCGATCAGAGAGAATCTCTTCAGTACAAGCGTAACGCCCAGCAGAGAGGAACAGAGGGCAATGAGCACCCCCACGATTAACGCGTACTGCACAAACGGGTACTGAAGATACATGCCGAGTTTATCAAACATTACGCCTCACCGCCTTTCTGCTGCATCAGAAAGAGTTTCCCGGCATTGCTTTTCAGATAGGCATCCTTCGTGCCGTAAAACGCGTTTGCTCCGATGTGAAGGATATGGCTGGCATAACGAACAGCGGCAGCAATGTCATGGGAAATCATAATAATTGTGATTCCTTCACGGTTCAGATCAGCAATCAAAGCATACATCTCCGCGGTCATTTTCGGATCAAGTCCCGATACCGGCTCGTCAAGGAGCAGGATTTTCCGGGTCGCGCACAACGCTCTTGCGAGAAGCACCCGCTGCTGCTGCCCCCCGGAAAGTTCCCGATAGCAGCGCTCCCGCAGCGCCGAGATTCCCATCCGCTCCATGTTCTCTTCCGCAAGTCGTTTTTCTTCCCTGTTGTAAAAGGGTCTGAGCCCGCAGCGGCCCTGGCATCCGGAGAGAACAATCTCCCGCACGGATGCCGGGAAATCCTTTTGAACCATCGTCTGCTGCGGCAGATAGCCGATCTCGTTCTTCTTCAGCCCGTCGCCAATCAGAATCTGACCGCTGACCGGCTCCTGAAGATGGAGCAACGTTTTCATCAATGTGGTTTTGCCGGAGCCGTTTTCTCCCACGATGCAAAAATAGTCGCCCGCATGTACAGAAAAATTCAGGTTTTCCACAATGGCGCGTGAATCATACCCGAGCGACAGATTCCGAATGGTGAGCAAAGCCATACGTCCGCCTCCTACTGCAGCGCATCCTTCAAAACGGACAGATTGCTTTCCATAACGGAAAGATAGGTGGTTCCGTTTTGAACGTCTTTTGCCGTGGTGGACTGCATGGAATTCAGCGTAAGAATCTGTTGATTTTTCGATTGTGTATTCTGAACGATTGTCTCCGCGATGCGGTGATCCGTCCCTTCAATGGTCATCACCGCAGGAAGAGAAAGCTCATCCACCTTTCGGGCAAGGAAGGTGATGGTCTCAAAGCTGGCCTCGGTCTCCGCAGAACAGCCCACAAAGGCGGCATAGTAATCAAGCCTGTAATCATCGGCCAGATAGCGGAACGGGAAACGGTCTCCAAACAGCAGTGTATGGAAAGAAGCGGCATCAACCGCAGCCTGATATTCCGCATCGAGTGCATCCAGCTTTTCAAGATAAGCCAGGGTGTTTTTCTCATAGACATCCGCATTGTCCTGATCAATCGTCTGAATGGCACCGGAAATCTTCTGAATTAAAATATATGCATTTTTCAGCGACAGCCAGACATGCTCGTCATATTCCGCTTCTTCCGGTTCTGCTTCCGGCGCTTCTTCCTGCATCCCTTCGACTACTTCTTCTTCTTTTGCGGAAGAGCCAAGCACATCCAGCAGGTTGATCACAATCATGTCCTTATTTTCTGCTTCCTGCAGGGCGCTGTCCACCCATTCATCAGACTCCCCGCCGATGTAGAGAAACAAATCACAGGTGGATATCTTTAAAATGTCATCTGCTGTGGGCTGATAGCTGTGAAGATCGACACCGTTGTCAAGCAGCATGGTAACTTCCGCGCCGGCAGGATTTTCACCGAGAACACTCATCACCCAATCGTACACCGGAAAGATCGTTGTCACGATTTGAATTTTGCCGTTGTCCGCTGCAGTCTGACTGTTGTCCAAACCGCACCCGGCAAGACAGCCGACCAGCAAAATGGCGGCAATAAAAAGGGAAAGATATTTTTTCACAATAAAAGCCTCCGTAATTTTTTGATTTTGGGCGCAAAAATACAAGGGAAAACCGATATGCCGGAAAATGGGCATAGTTCACCCTTGACAGAGGTCTTTTTAATTATTGAGACGGACTTTCCTCAAGACAGGCGTTTCCTGCAAAAAACCGGATGCAGAGAGAAGCGCAGAAATCAGCAGCAGGAAGAGGGAAACAGCGATTGCAGTCTGAAGAACTGCTCCGGTGCCGATTTGATGGAGCGTATTCTCGCACTGGGCAATGCAGGCGCAAACCGGACAGCCTTCTCCCATGCAGCTGTGGCCCGCTTCGGCCGCGATATAGAAAGCAGAAAACAGCACAATGGCAAGCATCAGGAGCCCCATGATGCCTGCGGCGATTCTTTTTGCGTTTGCAGCGCCCGATCTTTGCATTGCCGTTTCCTCCTTTCCTGAAAATCAATCCTGTTCTTCAAAACAATCCCATACGCCGGCGGCAATGGGAACGCCCGGAAAGACCGCAGGCGCATGAAGCGGTATTTCCCGCTGCCTCGTTTTGTCCTTTGGCCGCGAATTCGCAGGAAGCCCTCTTGCCCCAATATGAAAACTATTTTCGTTATAGCACCGGCGGTTCGTTTTGTCAATAGATAAGGGGCAGTCTCACCCATGGCGCGTCGTTTGCCCGGCGGACGGCTTCAAACCCGTCCGTCTCCGGCATCATCACGTCCAGAACCGCGATATCGTAAACGCCGCTCTCCGGCGCCGCGGGATGTCAAAGACTGAACATAATATAACAAAACCGGGGCGGTTTTTCAACTGGTCCCGCTCCCTTTCTCTTTTCCGGAAAAACCCGTTGTGATCCTGCCGGCGGCATGATATCCTGCTGTCAGGAAAAAGCGGAAAGAGAGGCGGAGAGGGATGGAGACAAAGCGGAAAACGAAAACATCCTCGGCGGTAAAGCAGCGGTATAACGAAAAAGTATATGACAACATTTCGGTGAGGGTGCCCAAAGAGATGGCCGCGGCATTTAAAAAGAAATGCGCGGAAGAAGGCATCCCCCAGGCGCAGGTGATAAAAAAGACAATCGAAGATTTTCTGGCGAAATAAAAAAGGAGAGGGTTCCCACCTCTCCTTTTGCGTTTTTTCCGGGCCCTTCCCCGTCACATGTTCCCTTCCTCTTCCCGGCGGGGCAATCTTATTTCTCTGCTCCGTCGGGAACGAAACAAACA
>JAFOJR010000036.1 GCA_017420125.1 Oscillospiraceae bacterium
AAACTCCGCCGTCTCCAAAAAGAGATTACCAAAAAGCCGCCTTTAAAAGTGCAAATTCCCGATGAAATTGGCGTAGGTGAATTGGCCGCGCGGATGAAAAAAACTGGTGCAGAAGTTGTAAAACAATTGATCAAAATGGGCGTTATGGCTTCCGTTTCAGAAATCATTGACTATGACACTGCCGCTTTAGTGGCTATGGAGTTGGGCTGCAAAGTGGAAAAAGAAGTCATTGTTACTATCGAAGAACGCCTGATTGACGTTTCAGAAGATAAAGAAGAAAACCTGGGTCCCCGCAGCCCGGTCATCGTTGTTATGGGCCATGTAGACCACGGGAAAACCTCTCTGCTGGACAAAATCCGCCAGACCAATGTAGTTTCCGGCGAGGCTGGCGGCATCACACAGCATATCGGTGCATATCAAGTGGAAACCCAAGGGAAAACCATCACTTTCCTGGATACACCGGGTCACGAAGCTTTTACATCCATGCGCGCGCGCGGCGCAATGGTTACAGATATTGCCATCTTGGTCGTGGCGGCAGACGACGGCATTATGCCTCAGACAGTGGAAGCCATTAACCATGCCAAGGCGGCAAATATTCCCATCATCGTAGCAGCCAATAAAATTGATAAACCGGGCGCCAACCCAGATCGCATCATGCAGCAGCTTACAGAATATGAGCTGGTACCTGAAGAATGGGGCGGCGACACAATCTTTTGTAAAATCTCCGCTAAAACCGGCGAAGGAATTGATAACCTGCTGGAAATGGTCGTCCTCACCGCCGAAATGCGGGATCTGAAGGCAAATCCCAACCGCAGCGCACGCGGCACCGTCATTGAAGCGCGACTGGATAAAGGTCGTGGTCCAGTAGCTACTTTGTTGGTGCAAAACGGCACACTGCATCAAGGAGATGTTATCATCGCAGGCACCTCTGTAGGCCGGGTGCGCGCCATGACAAATGAAAAGGGCGAAAAAGTTACCTCTGCCGGTCCTTCTGTTCCTGTAGAAATCATTGGCATGTCCGAAGTTCCCGGTGCCGGGGATGATTTCCACGCCGTTGCTGATGAACGCATGGCAAGAGAACTTGTGGAACAGAGAAAACAGGAAATGAAAGATGCCGCCAACAAGCCCTTGGCGCAAAAGGTCACCTTGGAAGATCTTTTCTCTCAAATTCAGCAGGGTGATATCAAAGATTTGAATATCATTATTAAAGCAGACGTTCAGGGTTCTGCAGAAGCGCTGAAAACCTCTTTGGAAAAACTGTCCAATGAAGAAGTGCGCGTTCGCGTTATCCACAGCGGTGTTGGTGCAATTTCTGAAAATGATGTCATGTTGGCTTCCACGGCCAATGCTATCATCGTAGGGTTTAATGTGCGGCCGGAACACGCCGCAAGGGACCATGCAGCACGTTTAAAAGTGGATATGAGAATGTATCGCGTTATTTACGACTGTATCAACGAAATGGAAGCGGCCATGAAGGGTATGCTGGCTCCAAAATTCAAAGAGGTTTACTTGGGACGCGCAGAAGTCCGGATGGTTTACAAGGTTACTGGTTCCGGCACCATTGCCGGTTCTTACGTACAAGACGGAAAAGTTTCTCGTTCTGCACAAGTGCGTATTGTACGGGACGGCGTGGTTATCCACGAAGGCGTTCTGGCCTCCTTGCGTCGCTTCAAGGATGATGTAAGAGAAGTAGCTTCTGGCTATGAGTGCGGCATTGGCATCGAAAAATACAGCGACATCAAAGAAGGCGACATCATCGAGGCCTTCATGATGGAACAGATTGAAGTATAATCCCAAGAAATCCAAAAAACTGCCGTCCTTTGGTTCGACAGTTTTTTGCGACATTGACGCGGCCTTGCCCGCATCCCTGGAGGAACTATGAGTAGCAATCGAATTAACAGAATCAATGAAGAACTGACACGGGAACTTTCCAGCCTGCTACGCAGCCTAAAAGATCCGCGGGTGCATGGCCTTGTCAGCATTACTGCCGTGGAGGCAACTCCTGATCTGCGTTATGCGAAAGTATTTGTAAGCGTTTTGGAAAAAGACACGGCAAAAGATGTGCTCAAAGGACTAAAATCTGCATCCGGCTGGTTGCGCCGGGAGTTGGGAAATACGCTGAAACTGCGCTATGTTCCTGAGTTGGTGTTCTCATTGGATGATTCCATCGACAAAGGCGCTCATGTATTTGAAATCTTGCGTCAAATCGAACAAAAAGAGCAAGAATCCAAATAAACCGATGCTTAAACCGGGTCTCGGTCTCTGCGTGGAAGGAAGGAGAACCCTCTCATGATAACTGACCAGCAAGCGGCCGCTCTTTTGCGGACGCAGGATTCCATTTTAATTTTGACCCACATTCGACCAGATGGGGATACCATTGGCTGTGCCGCTGGTCTTTGCGCTCTTTTGCGCCAATTGGGGAAAACGTCTTACGTGTTGCCCAGCCTGGACGTATCTCAAACCCTGGGCACTTATTTAACACCGTATCTGGCCCCCGCAGATTTTTCTCCCTCTTTTATTGTTGCAGTGGATACCGCCGCCCTTTCGATGCTGCAAACAAACGCAGAGACTTATCAAAACCGAATTGATCTTGCTATTGATCACCATGGTTCTCATCAGGCATATGCAAAATTCTGTTGCGTGGACAGCTCTTGCGCTGCGTGTGGCGAATTGATTTACCGTATTGCATTGACTTTTAAAAAGCCTCTTTCCCACGCGGTAGCACTTCCGCTTTACATGGCCATTGCAACGGACACCGGGTGTTTTCAATACAGTAATACAACGGCAGATACGCACTATATCGCCGGAGCTTTAATTGAAACTGGAATTGACCACTATGCTGTAAACCGGCTTCATTTCCGCACCAAATCCCTACGCCGGATGCATTTGGAAGCACGTCTTATCTCCACTATGGAATTTTGGGAAGACGGCGCCATCGCAATTTCCATGGTCCCTCAAGCTCTTTTGGATGAAATTGGTGCAACGAAGGACGATACGGAAGATTTAGCGGATCTCCCTGGCCGGATTGCAGGCGTGGAGGCTTCCGTCACTGTCCGAGAGCAAGCAGACGGCACTGCAAAAATTTCCTTGCGTACTTCTCCCAGTTATCTAAACGCTTCTGCGATCTGTGCTCAGTTTGACGGCGGCGGTCATCCGGCAGCTGCCGGGTGTTCCATCCCCCTTCCCATAGGAGAAGCAAAGGATGCGCTGCTGGCCGTCATGTTACAGGCGCTTTCTGCGTCTGCCTCAGATGACGCCGGGAGGTAGCCATGCCAAAGCCAAACGGAATTATCGTCATTGACAAACCTGCTGACTGGACCTCACACGATGTAGTAGCGCGCCTGCGGCGGTTATTGCAGGAACGGCGGATTGGCCATGGCGGAACACTGGATCCTCTTGCTACCGGCGTGCTGCCCGTTTTTGTGGGGCGGGCAACTCGTGCCGTGGAATTTGTCATGGATGGTACAAAAGAGTACATTGCCGGTCTTCGGCTGGGTTTAACTACTGACACACAAGATTGCACCGGCACTATTTTAAGCACATCCCAGAAAACTTGTCAGCGGGCACAGCTGGAAGCAGTCCTTCCTGCTTTTCGTGGCCCCATTTTGCAAATTCCTCCTATGTATTCGGCCGTTAAGCAAAACGGTAAAAAACTGTACGAATTGGCTCGCAAAGGTAAAGAAGTGGAAAGTCCTCCTCGCCCTGTGGTAATTCATGCCTTGGAAATGATTGAACAATGCAACACTACAGACTATCTCTTACGGGTAGTTTGCTCCAAGGGGACATATGTGCGGACTTTGTGTCATGATATTGGTCAGGCACTGGGCTGCGGTGGAATTCTATATTCTCTGCGAAGAACCCGTTCTGCCTGTTTTTCTCTCCAACAGGCGGTCACTTTGGCCACCGTAGAACAGTTGGTGAAGGAAGGCCGAACCGCAGAACTTCTTTTGCCCGTGGATCAGTGCTTCCTTGCATATCCCGCGCTGCAGCTTTCACCTGCACTTGCCAAAAGATGCCGAAATGGCGCTTCCGTCCCCTTAGTCGGCGCACCCGGCATATATCGGGCTTATGATGCGGGAACCGGCGAATTTTTGCTGTTGGGTCGTTTGGAACAGCAGAAATCGGATTCTATTTTCAAGCCCATTAAAAGTTTTTATGAGGTGTGAGAGAATTGGAAACAGAAAAAAACCGCGTGATTGCCCTTGGATTTTTTGACGGCGTCCATTTGGGACATGCTGCCCTTCTGAATGCAGCCACTTGTATCGCAAAGCAGTTGGATGCAATTCC
>JAFOJR010000037.1 GCA_017420125.1 Oscillospiraceae bacterium
AAGCTGGCTGCAATTGATGCCAAAAAAGAAGCAATTGCGCAGTTGCAGGAAGAAATCCGTCAGCTGAAAAAAAGCAAGCCTTGCCCGCAGTGTGGTGCAACCTGCGGCCGAGAAGACGCATTTTGTAAAAAATGCGGAACAAAGCTATGAGCATTCCGTTTTCTGCATATGAAGAAAGCGCTCAGGCAATCCGGGAGCGGATAGGTGATTTTGTACCGCAGGTGGGGCTGATTTTGGGATCCGGTTTGGGCTTTTTTGGTGATTTGATAGAAGATGCTGTTGCCATCCCATATAAAGAAATTCCCCATTTCCGCACATCCACTGCACCGGGACACCAAGGCCGTTTGGTGTTTGGTCTTTTGCAGGGCAGGCGGGTTGTAGCGATGCAGGGCCGTGTGCATTATTATGAAGGCTACAGCCATGAGGAAGTAGCTTATCCTGTTCGGGTCATGCGGCTTTTGGGAGTGGGAACCTTATTCGTTACAAATGCAGCAGGCGCTGTAAATCTATCGTTCCAGCCGGGAGATTTGATGTTGATAACCGACCACATCAAGTTATATGGAGACGGTCCTCTGCGGGGTAAAAATCTGGAACAGTTTGGTACCCGCTTTCCCGATTCCACTTTTTCCTATTCTGCAAAACTGCAAGAGCTGGCAAAAGACTGCGCTGCATCAGTTCATATTCCTTTGCGAGAAGGCGTGTACATGTATTTTCCAGGTCCGCAGTATGAAACACCGGCGGAAATTCGTGCGGCCCGCATATTGGGCGCGGATGCGGTAGGCATGTCGACTGTGCCAGAGGTAATCGCCGCGGCACATTGCGGAATGCAGGTGTTGGGCGTTACGCTTCTGGCCAATATGGCAGCGGGAATTCTGAAGAAACCTTTGTCAGAGCAAGAAGTTCTGGATGCAGGCGCAGCCTGCCAGGACAAGTTTTCCAAACTGTTGTTGGCGTGTTTAAAGCGCTTGGATATGTAAATCGAAAAAGCACGGGGCAGGGTCGAAATACGATTCTGCCCCGCAGCGGAAAGAGGGAGCGGCGTGGATATTTTATTTTCCCATGCAACGGCTGTGCTGATGGATAGAGCAGGAACGGTTTTGAACGATGCGTACGTTCAGGTATCAGGCAAGCAGATTGTATTTGTTGGGACGGAACGACCGGAAGCTTTTTCCGGACGGGAAATAGACGGAACAGGAAAAGTGCTGATGCCGGGATTGATCAACTCTCACACGCATATTCCCATGACACTGATGCGGGGATATGCAGATGGGTATGATTTGCAGACCTGGCTGAATGATTACATTTTCCCGGCAGAAGCCCGGCTGGATGCCAGGGCTGTGCGGGCAGGTACGGCTTTGGGGCTGGCGGAAATGATTGCTGCTGGCATAACCTCTTTTTCCGATATGTATTATTTCTGTGATGAAATTATTGAGGAAACAGTGAAAGCAGGGTTGTGTGCCAATATCAGCCGGGGTATTACACAGTTTTCGCCGGAGTTCGATCCGGAGATGCAGGCGGGCTGTCGGGAGATGCGAAATCTGGTTTCCAAGTGGCACAAATACCATGACGGACAAATTTTGGTTGACGTATCCATTCACGGAGAATATACTTCTTATGATCGGGTTTGGCGTTACTTGGCAGATTATGCCGCAGAGCATCAGCTTGGAATGCATGTTCATTGCTCAGAAACCCGATCGGAGCACGAAGGTTCTCTGAAACGAAACGGAAAAACACCAGCGCAAGCACTGGATCAATATGGCGTATGGAACACCCGCGCTCAGGCAGCTCACTGTGTCTGGGTAGAGCCGGAGGACATTGCCCTGTTTGCACAAAAAGGGGTGACAGTGGTGCACAATCCGGCAAGCA
>JAFOJR010000038.1 GCA_017420125.1 Oscillospiraceae bacterium
CATGGCCAGTGAGCTTCGACCGGATGTGATCGTGATGGATGTGCTTTTGGCGCAGATGGACGGTCTGGAAGCTTTGAAGGAAATTGATCCTGCGAACCGTTGGCCGAAGATGGAAGTGCTGGTGCTTTCTAACTTTGCAAAAGAGCATGTTGTACAACAGGCGGCTTCTTTGGGCGTTGGATATTTTATGATGAAGCCGTGCAGACCCAACAGTGTGGTAGAGCGCATTCGGCAAATGCAGAAAGGAATTCCTGTTTCGTCAGAAGAAATTTCCCTGCTGCGGCCCACCAGGGGCGAAAGTCTGGAGGTGCTTGTTACAGCAATCATCCACGAAATTGGTGTTCCAGCGCATATCAAAGGATACCAATATCTGCGGGAAGCCATTGTGTTGGCGGTGCATGATATGGACGTCATCAATGCAGTTACAAAAATACTGTATCCGGAGGTGGCAAAAAAATTCAACACCACGCCATCCCGGGTGGAGCGTGCCATCCGTCATGCCATCGAGGTGGCATGGGACAGAGGCGATCTGGAAACGCTGCAAAAATATTTTGGCTATACCGTGTCGAACACAAAAGGGAAACCAACAAACAGCGAATTTATTGCCATGATTGCAGACCGTTTGCAGTTAAAACGCAGAGAAAAAGTTTCTGGATAAAGTTTTATCGTTTGTGGGCGTCAATGGGATCCATTGACGCCCTGTTTTTCTTTGAAAGAAGAATTCGTGTTTATTTTTCACACAAAATCCCAAAATATTTGTTGCAACTGTAGAATTCAACCCTTTAAAGTGAAAAATTATTGACAAGCAAAAAAGATGGAATTATAATGGGTTCAAAACGAGAGATGGGGCTTCCGTCTGCAAGAAGGGAAACAAGCGCCAAAAGAAGCTGTTTTGCCGGTTTTGGACTTGGGGACCGATTTCAATCAGATCGGGAGATGCTTTTTTCTCATTTTACTTAATTGGAAACAAATAGAAAGGAAGAGGAGAACATGATGAAAAGACTGGCAAAAATTTTTGCAGTAGCAATGGCAGTGGCAATGCTGTTTGCCCTGGCAGCCTGCGGCCAGCAAGGTGAAAGCCAGAGTGGCTCAACAGACACAGAAAGCGCAGCGCCCACTGAGGAAGCAACGGACAATGGCGCCGCCGCGAAAGAGGGACAGTATCACATCGGTATCGTCCAGCTGGTAGAACATAATGCTTTGGATAAAGCAACCGAAGGATTCGAAGATGCTTTGAAGGAAAAATTAGGGGAAGATGCTGTGGTGTTCGATTATCAGAACGCCCAGGGCGAAGCCAACAACTGCACCACGATCTCCACAAAGTTCGTGAATGATAACGTAGACCTGATCATGGCCAACGCAACTCCCGCTGCCCAGGCAGCTGCCCAGGCCACTGGCACGATTCCCATTGTGGGTGTTTCCATCACCGACTATGAAGTAGCCGGTTTGGTAGAAAGCAACGAGGCTCCGGGCCGCAATGTTACTGGCTGCTCCGACCTCAGTCCTATCAACGAACATGTTAAGCTGATCCAGCAGCTTTGCCCCGATGCAAAAAATATTGGTATTCTGTATTGCTCTTCTGAAGACAACTCTATCGTACAGGCAAAGCAGGCAAGAGAAGCGATGGAAGCTGCCGGCTACACTGTGACAGATTATACCGCAGCAGACTCCAATGAACTGCAGACAGTGGTTACCAAGGCCTGCAGCGAACAGGACGCTCTGTATGTGCCCACCGATAACCTGATGGCTGCCAACATGCAGATCATAAAGAATGTTGCAACACCCGCTGGCATCCCCACCTTCTGCGGCGAAGAAAACATGATCAACAGCGGCGGCTTTGCAACTTATTCCGTGAACTATTACACTTTGGGCTACAACGCTGGCCTGATGGCATATGATGTCTTGGCCAACGGCAAAAACCCGGCTGAAATGCCCATCCAGTTTATGGCAGCAGATGAGCTGACCTTAGTGATCAATCAAGAAGTAGCAGACCAGCTTGGCATCACTATCCCTGAAGACCTGGCTGCCCAGCTGGGCCAATAATCAAAAAGGAAATTATATTAAAATCAAATACAATGCAAAATTTGCGATGAGGTTTCTTATCGCAAATTTTGTGTTGTAATAAAGAAAGGGAAACAAGGATGTCAATTATATCGTTGCTGGGTGCATTGCCGGGCTCCATTGCACAGGGGATTATTTGGGGTATCATGGCACTTGGCGTCTATATTACATACAAAGTGTTGGATTTGGCAGACCTGACAGTAGACGGAAGCCTTTGTACCGGCGGTGCTGTGGCGGCGATGCTGATTGTGAACGGGATGAATCCGCTGCTGTCTTTGCTGTTTGCTTTTATTGCCGGAATGGCCGCCGGTTTTATCACAGGTTTCATTCATACGAAGATGGGGATTCCCGCAATTCTGGCAGGTATTCTGACCCAGCTTGCGCTGTACTCCATCAATATGCGCATTATGGGGAGAGCGACCCAGGCGCTCAGCGTAGATGAATACAACCTGATTGTAAGCTTGCGCTATATCAACAAATCCATTCTCATCGGATTGATTTTTGCAGTGGTTATTATTCTCGTTTCCTATTGGTTTTTCGGAACGGAACTGGGCAGTTCCATCCGTGCCACAGGAAGCAATCTGAATATGTCCCGCGCTCAGGGCATTAACACCGACCGGACGAAGATTATCGGTCTGGTGCTGTCAAACGGGCTGGTGGCGCTGGCCGGCGGCTTGTATGCCATGTTCCAGGGCAATGCGGATATCAACATGGGGCGCGGCGCCATCGTGATCGGTCTTGCGGCGGTGATCATCGGCGAAGTGATCTTTGGAAAAATTTTCCGGAATTTCGCACTGAAGCTGGCCTCTATCGTTATCGGTTCCGTGATTTATTACGTCGTTATTGCCATCGTGATCCAGTTGGGCCTGTCCACCACGGATCTGAAGCTGTTCAGCGCTGTCATTGTGGCGGTGGCATTGTCGATTCCTTATCTGAAGAACCGCTACTTTTCGAAAGGTGGGTCGAAGAATGCTTGAAGTTCGAGGAATTTCCAAAACGTTTAATGCGGGAACGATTAACGCAAAAAAAGCGCTGGATCAGGTGTCCCTGACCCTGAATGAAGGAGATTTTGTCACAGTGATCGGCGGAAACGGCGCAGGGAAATCCACCTTACTCAACGCCGTGGCCGGCGTATTCAACGTGGATGAAGGGCAGATTATGATTGATGGCGTGGAAGTAAACCGTCTTTCCGAACATAAGCGGGCCAAGTTTTTGGGCCGGGTTTTTCAGGACCCCATGAACGGAACCGCTGCCACAATGGGAATTGACGAAAATCTGGCGTTGGCTTATCGACGGGGGAAATCCCGTACGCTGCGCTGGGGAATCCAGGCCAAAGAGCACAAGCTGTATCGGGAGATGCTGAAGGAACTGGGCCTGGGGCTGGAAGATCGAATGACCACACGGGTTGGGCTGCTCTCCGGCGGTCAGCGACAAGCGATTACGCTGTTGATGGCCACTTTGCAGCGGCCCAAACTGCTGTTACTGGACGAGCATACGGCTGCTCTGGACCCGAAAACAGCGGCAAAAGTTTTGGAAATTACCCAAAAAATTGTGGAACGGGATCATCTGACCACATTGATGATTACCCATAATATGGCCAATGCCATTGAATATGGAAACCGGCTGATTATGATGCATGAAGGGAAAATCATTTTTGACGTTTCCGGAGAGGAAAAAAAGGGTTTACAGGTAGAAGACCTGCTGCACAAGTTTACAGAACTGAGCGGCGATTCTGCCAGCGACCGGATGCTGCTTTCCTGATCTGCTTCTGATGAAAAGAGAAGAAAAGAGCCTGTTGCGGCAGGCTCTTTTTTATGTTGGAATTTTGATGCCGGAGATGTGTTTTCTGCAGTTATTTTAAAAGGGGCTGCAGCTGCTGCCCGCGCAGAGCAGCATCAATGGTTTCCGGAATCAGCGTCATATCCGCTACCAAAGAAGTGGGTTTTCCCACAGGGTCATCTTGTTGGAAGGGAACGAAATAGATGTTTTTCCGGGCTAATAGTGTGCCGATGTTTTGTGCGTTGCCGCTGAGACCGTCATTGGTGGACACGGCAAGCACCACTGGCCTGCCATTTCGCAGATGTGCTTTGGCGGCCATTGTAACGGAAGTATCCGCAATAGCGGCAGCCAGCTTTGCGATGGTATTTCCGGTACAGGGGGCGATGACCAAAACATCCAGCAGCTTTTGGGGACCAATCGGCTCTGCCTCCTGAATGGTCTTCAACACTTTGCGGCCTGTGGCCTGTTCTATTTTTCTGATCCAATCTGTCGCTGCACCAAAGCGGGTATCTGTTTCGGCACCGCGTTCCAATATGATAGGCAAAACGGTTTTATATTGTGCTGCAGTGGCTTTCAGAGCAGGAAACACCTGTTCATACGTACAGTAGGAACCGCAAAAGGCAAACCCCACCGAAGCTTGTTTCATAAAAACACTCCCAATTCTTGTAAAATATGGTAAATCGTATCCCGTATTGCTTTGCCGGCGGTTACCGGAGCCACTTTGCCGGGCAAAGATAACGCCCAGATGGCTTTTACGCCCTGTTTCGCCGCAACTTCAAAGGCAATCCCGCCGGGGCGGGAGGCCAGATCGATGCAAAGGCATCCAGGTGCCAGAAGAGACAGTCGGTCAGGGCCGAGAACCTGAGTCGGTACGGTGTTGAAAATCACGTCATACGACGGAAGCGTTTCCTCCAGATATGCAATGTGCAATGGACGGTAGCCTTCTGCTCCGATCCAGGCAAGGGCGTCATACCGGCGGGCAGCCACGGAAACCTGTGCGCCGAGAGAACGAAGACGGGCGGAGAGAAGACGGCCCAGCCGCCCATAACCGATTACCAGTGCCTGCGCGCCATGCAGCGTGACAGGAAGTTCTTCCATGGCAAGTTCAATGGCACCTTCCGCTGTTGGAATAGCATTGGCGATGGCCAGTTCTTCCCGGGCAAAATAATCGTGGACCACAAGCCCCTGATCTGCCGCACGTTCAGCGAATGTTCGATCCACCATCCCGGCGCAGACGATTTGTGTCGGCCGCAGGACGGCCATGAGCTGTTCCGGGGAGCAGGGCATGCTGCCAAAGGGGAGGTTCAGTCCGTTTTCCCCGCACATGGGCAGCGGCAGAATAACGCAGTCAGCGGGTTCAACGGCTTGCTCCAGTGTATTTGCCTGCGGCAGAGAAAGGGGCTCGGGCAGCAGATCCAGACCAAAGGTATGTACGCAATGGCCGTCGTTTGCCAGACATTCTGCCAGTTTTCCCTGGCGCAGATCGCCGCCGATGAGGCAGAAGTGCAATTGTTTTTTCATCAACATTCCCTCCATAAAAACACGCGGATACGAGTCAATATCATAGTATTCTCATATTGGGGAGGAGGTTCCTTCCGGACAAGGGAGACCAGACAGCAGAAAAAGAAAGCAGATCGATAAGGATTTCGACACCCTGCTACTTGTTCTGCTGGAGAAACTGTAGTATAATAATACTCCGTAGATGGGAAGCGCACTGGAAAACAGCGCTTTGTCAAATTTAATTTGCTCTGTGGGAGGGGTTCCATGGATTATAAAACAGTGATACAGGCGCTCCAGCCGGGCCGACATGCCCACTTGGTGGGGATCGGCGGCGTTTCCATGTGTGCGCTGGCGGAAGTGCTGCACGGTGCAGGGGTTTTTGTCACCGGGTCTGATATGAAAGAAAGTGCCGCCGTTCGGCATCTGCAGGAGATTGGCATTCCGATTGTCATCGGCCATCAGGCAGAAAATGTGGGGCAGGCGGGCTGTGTGATCCGCACGGCTGCTGTGCGGGATGAAAATCCGGAAATTGCCGCTGCACGTGCGGCAGGGATTCCGGTGTATGAACGCGCCCAGGTCTGGGGAGCGCTGATGCAGAAATATCCCAATGCCATCTGCATTGCAGGAACACATGGGAAAACCACCACCACATCCATGGCCACCCATATTTTTATGGAGGCAGGGGCAGATCCCACCGTCATGATCGGCGGCACGCTTCCTCTGTTGGGTGCAGGGCACCGGGTGGGCAAAGGCGATACCATTATTTTGGAATCTTGCGAATACCGCAATTCTTTCCTTAGTTTTTCACCTACCATTGCAGTGCTTTTGAATGTAGAAGCAGATCATCTGGATTTTTTTAAAGATTTGAAAGATATTCAAAAATCTTTTCGCGCCTTTGCGCTGAAGACGCCGGAGGAAACCGGTGTTGTCATTGTCAATGCGGATGATCCGGGCGCTATGGA